>JAEYNZ010000068.1 GCA_023412195.1 Bacteroidota bacterium | reverse complement strand
CACATATTTGAATAACTGATTGTCATCCCGAGTTTTAACCCCAAATAAAAATGGGTCACAATGCTGATATGACAGGGAATGAAGTTTATATTTATAAATGTCTCTTCCTGGTTATTTCTTGTGCCTTGGAGCCTTGGTGGCAAAAGTAATATAAGCCACAAAACCACCAAGCCCACGAAGTTTCACAAAGTTCCCGATGCAGCTTCTTGCTTCCGTATTAATGGTCAGACTTAGTGCATGTTAGGTAAATCTGTCATTGGTACCATAGGGAGAAATCTCAAATGTTAACCGGACACTAATGATTTATTATCTGAAACAGGATTTTGCTCAGGCGCAGATTCTTTTATGAAACCTTTGTAAAATCTGTTAAAAATTACATGTTAAGCAGCCGGATATTGTTTTTATTGTGAAATTCTGTAATAACTCCGGCATTTTTTATCTTTGCGGCGCAATTCAGCCTTGTATATATAAGGCCTTTAAACTGATTAAAATGAATTTTGTAGAAGATCTGAGATGGCGGGGCATGCTGCACGATATTATGCCCGGTACGGAAGAACAGCTGAAGAAAGAGCAAACAACAGCCTACCTTGGGATTGACCCTACTGCTGATTCTCTTCATATCGGCCACCTGGTGGGGGTTATGGTGCTGAAACATTTTCAGCTTGCCGGGCACAAACCTGTGGCTTTGATTGGAGGTGCCACAGGTATGATAGGTGACCCATCCGGGAAATCGGAAGAGCGCAATCTGCTCGACGAACAAACCCTTCGCCACAACCAGGAGTGTATCAAAAAACAACTGGCAAAGTTTCTCGACTTCGAGACTGATGCAGCCAATGCAGCCGTTCTTGTTAATAACTACGACTGGATGAAGGGGATATCTTTCCTTGATTTCATCCGCGATATAGGCAAGCATATTACTGTCAATTATATGATGGCCAAGGACTCGGTTAAAAAAAGACTTGGAGCTGAATCGAAGGAAGGCATGTCGTTTACTGAGTTCACATACCAGCTGGTGCAGGGTTTTGATTTCCTGTGGCTGTATCAGAATATGAACTGTAAACTTCAGATGGGTGGTTCCGACCAGTGGGGAAATATTACCACAGGCACCGAGCTTATCCGCAGAAAAGCCGGGGGCGAAGCTTTTGCCCTTACAGTACCGCTGATTACCAAGGCCGATGGTGCAAAGTTTGGCAAAACTGAGCAGGGTAATATATGGCTCGACCCGGTGCGTACTTCACCATATCATTTCTACCAGTTTTGGCTCAATACCTCGGATGAGGATGCTGAGAAATACATAAAGATTTTTACTCCCCTGTCAAAAGAAACTGTAGAGGAACTTGTAGCAAGGCATCAGCAGGCACCGCATGAACGTGCACTTCAGAAAAAGCTGGCTGAGGAGGTAACCATTATGGTTCATTCAACAGATGATTATGAAATGGCTCTGGAGGCATCTCAGATTCTTTTCGGTCAGGGAACTGCAGAACAGCTAAAGAAACTCAATGAACGTACTTTTCTTTCAGTTTTTGACGGGGTACCACAGTTTACTGTCTCAAAATCTGAGCTTTTGAACAGGATTAATGTAGTTGATTTGCTTGCAGAAAAAACACAGGTGTTTCCTTCTAAGGGAGAACTGCGCCGAACCATTTCAGCCAATGGCCTCAGTATTAACAAGGAAAAGGTCCAGGATGACAAAATCATGGTGGATGATAATTTTCTGATCGGGGGAAAATATATTCTGGTTCAAAAAGGCAAAAAAAATTATTTCCTTATAATTGTCAGTTAAGAGGTACCTATTTAAGGTTATATTTATACTAAAAAGCATTAGGATTCGTTGCTTAATTGCGATCAAATTGAAACCACTTGTATGAATGATTTTTTTGACAACCAGAGAATCGTTGGGGTGATCTGGAAACGGATGCTGCATTTTATCGTTATCGCTGCCATAGCCATTGTACTGGCGGCCATATTTTCGGGTCCCGCATTTATTAAGCCCAAATTCAGGTCGACAGCGCGCATTTATCCTACAAATATCTGGGTATTGAGCGAAGAATCTGAAACAGAGCAGATGCTCGAGATTCTCAATTCACGTGATATTAAGGAAAAAGTGATGGAGGCATTCCGGTTAGACACGGTTTACAGAATCAATCCCGATGATCGGCATTACATGAGTTACATGCTTGATAATTACAATAAGAATGTGAATGCAAGCAAAACCAAGTTCGAAACCGTCGAGATCAGTGTTATGGATTATGATCCGCAGCGTGCAAGCAACATGTGCGATTCGATTATCCGGTTCTATAACGTAAAGGTGCGCGATATGCACAAGGCGAAAGACTGGGAAATGGTGGAAATTGCACGAAAGGGATTAGCAAAAAAATATATCGAGCTTGACACCATTGCTTCACAGCTTGATTTTGTGCGAAAGGAATTTGGTATCCTCGATTACAGGAGCCAGGTCGAAAGGGTAACCGAAGGTTATATGAACGCACTGGCCACCGGCAGGTTTGCCTCGGGTGATGGCCGCAGGATCGAGAACCTCTACAACAACCTGGCAGAGCAGGGAACCCATGCACGGCTGCTGGAGGTTAAATTCAATTCGGTCATAAATGCCATCGACTCACTGCAACGAATGCAGGATGTTTACCTCACAGAGTTTGAAAAGGACATTTCTTATGCGCATATGGTGGAGAAACCTGTACCAGCCGACAAGAAATCATATCCCGTAAGGTGGCTTATTGTATTCTTTTCCACATTGTCGGCAGTTTTTTTAGCAATGGTTGTTTTCCTGGTTCTTGATTACCGGAAAAGTACTTAACGGGTGATTCAAAACAATGCAATAAAAATTACGCTCTTTTACCTCTGCGCCATTGGATTCATTCTTCTGAACATCTGGTTTGTGGTAACAAGAGATTCCATGGCAATAAATGCCCTGCCATTTGTAGCACTTATTGTATTGCTGGCAGTTTTTTCTTTCGATAAGCTGATTTACCTGGTTGTTTTGCTTGCACCTCTTTCGGTTGAGTTAAGCGACCTGATGTCCGGGCTTCCGATCAATATGTTTCTTCCCACTGAACCCATACTTGCGGGGGTACTGGTTCTTTTTCTGCTTAAGGTACTCCATGAGCGCACTTTCGACCGCGACATTCTCCTGCATCCGGTTTCAATTGTTATATATCTGAACCTTTTCTGGATCTTAATTACAAGTGTCACCAGTACAATGCCAATAGTATCCGTTAAGTTTTTGCTGGCACGTGTCTGGTTTCTCGTTGCCTTTTATTTTTTGGCTTCTAAACTCTTCAGAGATGGGAAAAACATGGAAAAATATGTCTGGCTATACCTGGCTGGTTTTCTTGTAGTTATTTTTTATGCCATTTACCGGCACTGGGGTTATGGGTTGCTCGACAAGCGTGCAGCACATTTTGTGGTGACACCCTTCTACAACGACCATACCTCATATGGAGCCGCCATAGCCATGTACCTTCCTTTTGCCGTTATTTTTGCACTGAATAAAGAGTATACCAAAAGAACAAGGATGATTGCCTGGATGATACTGGGAATACTGGCTATCGCCTTTGTATTGTCGTACAGCCGTGCAGCATGGCTGAGTGTGATGGTAGCAATTGGTGCCTGGGTTATTCTGAAGCTTCATATCCGTTTTCGCACCATCATGGCTATTGTAGGAAGTTTCCTGATGATCGCATTCGTTTTTCAGCATGAGATTGTGACTTACCTTGAGCGCAATTCCGATGAATCTTCTTCCAACCTTACGGAGCATTTTTCCTCGATGACCAATATATCGACCGATGCCTCGAACCTCGAGCGACTGAACAGGTGGAACAGTGCTTTATCAATGTTTAAGGAAAAGCCTGTGTTCGGTTATGGCCCAGGTACCTATATGTTCCAGTATGCAAAATACCAGTTGAAGAAAGACCGCACAATTATAAGTACAAATGCAGGGGATGGGGGAAATGCCCACAGCGAATACCTGGGGCCTCTCTCTGAATCAGGTGTCGGCGGACTGGTAACTTTTCTGCTGATAATCCTGGTTGTATTTTATACAGGAGTGAATACCTGGCTCCGGGTTGAAGACAAAAGGCTTAAAGGCATTGTGCTGGCTGCCCTCCTGGGGCTGATCACCTATTATATACACGGTTTCCTGAATAATTTTCTGGATACCGATAAGCTGTCGGTGCCGTTCTGGGGATTTACGGCCATGATTGTTGTGATTGACCTGCACTCAAGAAAGGTGCTCAGGCAAAGGGAGTTATAATATAAATTTATTTGTTGAATTACCAGGTGCAAGAAGGTGGTTTTCATTAAGGTCGCATTCCGGCTACTGACTGTTATTGGTGCTGGTATGAAAATAAGGTAATGAAAATGAAAAACAACCGGCAACAGATTATGTGCTATCCGATGGGTTACTTCGTTTCAGGCAAAGCGCCCAAGCTCATGAATCATGGAACAATTACCGGTTGTCCTTCACTGGATATACTTCAAAAAAACATTATTGTTTTACCCTTTCGCTGTATGACCTGTCGCGGGTATCCACTTTAATAACTTCACCTTCACCAATGAACATGGGAACCATAATTTCGGCTCCGGTTTCCAGGGTTGCAGGTTTTAATGCTGTTGAACTGGCGGTGTTTCCTTTTTCACCTTCGATGGTCTGGGTAACCTGCAGCTCTACAAAGGGAGGTATTTCAACAGTTAACGGAGTTTCCGTTTCGGTGTGGAACTGGATTTCAGCGATCTGTCCTTCCTTCATCAGATCGTTATTTTCGATCATTGCTTCAGGAATTGAAATCTGTTCAAAGGTTTCAGTGTTCATGAAGTTAAACCCCATTTCATCTTTGTACAAATACTGGTACTGACGGCGTTCAACCCTTACTTCATCGATCTTGACCCCTGAGTTGAACGTATTTTCAACTACCCTCCCTGTTTTAACATTCTTAAGTTTGGTACGTACAAAAGCCGGCCCTTTGCCCGGCTTCACATGCAGGAAATGAACGATGGTATAAATATCATCTTTAAACATAAGGCACATCCCGTTTCTAAAATCTGCTGTTGTAGCCATGAATTTTTATTTTATCTTTTAAACGCTGCAAAAATAAATAAATCCGTTAAATATCAACAAATTCATGTTTCAATAGGTGAAGAAAGTTTATTGGAAGGCCTGCTCTTTACCATCGACAGTATATTTTTGCATTTCAGCGCGGAGAGATCCAACCCGCATATCAAATTCCAGCAGGATGGGAAGTTTGGTTTCCTTGGATATCCAGAATCGCAGTCCGTCTGATCGTTTAAGTACTTTTCCTTTGTCAACAAATGGAGCAAGGATGTAACAATCGACTTTTCCATTTCCAGTGTCAATAACCTCGTCACCAAGGTATTTTACAGTAACATCATTGATATCATCGCCATGGTATGTGGGGAATGTGACCTGAAGTCCCTGTTGCATATTGTCGTTCACATAATGGTTGATGAAATAGAAAAACACGGAAATAATGTCAACAAGGTTTTCCGGCGTATCTCTCCATCCTGATTTTTTGCTGTTCAGGGTGTTTTTTTCAGGGTAAAAATAAGTTTCGTTGTACCAGGTGTATTTCCCTTCCTTGATATTCCGTATAGCTTTAAGTGGCAACCTTGTGTCATAAGCCACTGTGGTTTCGTAAATGTCATTCACTCCAAAAAGCTTATCTGTAACACCTGTAGTCTTCCCTACCAGATGGTAGTGGAGGGCTCTCCTGTTATCAAAGATCGTATCTGTAATAATAAGGTGTGCTTCTCCTCCTTTTATAAAACCAAACTTCAGGTTAAACGATATTTTCTCTTTCCTTGCTTCGGAAGTCATGGTAAACAGGGGTAGAAATAAACCTAGTAATAATATCTTTCTCATCATTGGTTAACTTTTTCGCGGAACAGTTGCAATGAATTCCTTCAGGTAATAAGGTTCAAAGTATGCAACATCTTCCCATTGACGATTATTGTATTTTTCTTCAGCATATTTAATCATAAACCGTGCCGAAGCTTTGGCGGGCCCGGCGAATATGGCATTAGGATGATGAAGTGCGTCCCTGCACTTGTCTGCCCCGTTTCCAAAGAAAAGAATCCTGTGATTTTGAAGCAATCCGGAAAAGGAGTTATCATTGATCACTTTGGCTGAAACAGGTTCCATGTTTTCCCCCTTTATATTATAAACGGCAGTATATACTTCCATGCGACGGGCATCAATCATCGGGCATAAAAGAGTTTTCATCTGTTGGCCGTCTTTAGGGATAAACTCTTCATAAATTTCTGCTACATACTTACCTGCAGCATCAAGTGTTCCTACTGCAACCAATGGAATATCAAGCGAATAACATAATCCTTTTGCAACTGAAACACCAATGCGCAGGCCTGTATATGAACCCGGGCCTTTACTGATGGCTACTGCATCAAGTGCTGAAGCAGGGTAAGCGGTTTCACGGAACAACTCATCGATATAGATTGTGAGCAAACGTGAATGGTTCATCCCTTCGGAACTCTCTCGTTCGGCCATGAGCTGGCCATGCCGGCTGATGTTTACAGAACAGACTTCAGTAGATGTTTCAATATTTAAGATGACAGCCATTATAGCAATTTTAGAAACAGCAAAAATACGCAATCATATTTACCTGTTCTGCAATTTGTTTCATTCATAACAAATATTAACCAACCTTTTGTCAATAGGTTTAGTGTTAATGCCTGGAGCTATTCCTTAATCAGTTCAGGTTAAACAACGACAATATCTGCAAAGAGGTAACCATCAGCACCAGAAGGATGACCCAAAAATTGCCCCAGAAGCGGCTCTTCATGTAAACAAAATAATTGGATATCAGGAAAGTTATGGGAATGACTATTATCAGGAGCATTTCCTGTGTAATTATTGGGATGAGAATAATGCCTGAAAGGGAACTTGCAAATATGAGAAAGAACACGATGAAATATTTACGGGTACTGACTTTAACAGAATCGTATTGCTGAATAATTTTAATGCTTCCAACCAGTGTAAGCAAAATCAGGAACCCGGTATAAATATACAGGTTGATTCCTGGTTCAAGGAAAGTAACGGGTGTTAAAAAAACAATCCATACAAGGTCGTATACTTCGACGATTCTTCCTGTCAGAAAAGCATAGCTGGCTGTAAAAATATAGGGCAGCAGAAATCCGATGATCAGTATGACAAATTCACGCCAGCGCGTCTCCCGGGAAAGGATTCCTAACCCTATCAGGAAAGCCGGGAGCAGGATCAGGAGGTTCATATAAAAAAGAATAGATATTCCAAGAAAAAATCCTGAATCGAATGCTGCAGAATAGGGTTGGGGCTGATCGTAGGTACTTAAGAGGCGGTATAAGGCGATTAATAAAAACACGGCACCAAAATAAACAGGGTGCAGGAAATGCATTCCTGTAAAACCTCCGGCAATCAGTACAAAGAGGGTTGCTGGCAGCATAGTCCGTATCCTTACAAAATTAAAACGCATACTGATCTGCAGCACTTCAAAAGCTAAAAATATAAAGAGTAAAAGTGCTGTTACATTCTGCCAGAAAGGGTATTGCCTAAGCCAGCCATAAATGATTGAAAAAAGGAAATTTTCGTTTTCAGCGGGTATAAACACATGCTGTTGCGGAGCCAGTAAGTTTTTAAGCCAGAATACAACTGCCAGCAGTGGAAACAGAAGCAGGTTAAGTGTGTGGTTTGATTTTAACTTTTTTAGTATCATACTAGAGATCGAATCCTAAATCCTTGCGGTAATACATATTGTTAAAGCGGATCCGTTCTGCATTCCGATAAGACAATGCAAGTGCTTCTTTCATATTGTTCCCCAGAGAACTCACAGCAATGACCCTTCCACCGTCTGATTCGATGAAATTTCCATTTTGTTTTGTTCCTGCATGGAAAACAATGCTGCCGGAAACATCTTCAAATCCGGTGATGACCTTGCCCTTTTCGTAATTACCCGGATATCCGCCAGAAACCAGCATTACAGTAACGGCTGAACGTTCATCGGTTTCAACCTGTATGCCAGCCAGGGTTCCATAAGCTGCCCCTTCAAGAAGTTCTACAAAATCGGACTTCAGCCGGAGCATGATTGCTTCTGTTTCAGGATCTCCAAGCCGGACATTGTATTCAATTACAAATGGTTCATCATTTACCTTTATCAACCCAAAGAAGATAAAACCGCAATAATCTATATTTTCCTCTGCAAGCCCTTCAATGGTAGGAATGATGATACGTTCTTCCACTTTTTTCAGAAAACGTTCATCAACAAATGGTACTGGTGAAACAGCTCCCATACCACCTGTATTCAGGCCTGTGTCACCTTCTCCAATTCGTTTGTAGTCTTTTGCTTCCGGCAGGATTTTATAGCTTTTCCCATCGGTGATGACAAAAAATGAAACCTCGATACCACTCAAAAACTCCTCTATAACTACCTTATTTCCTGCTGAGCCGAACTTTCCCCCCAGCATTTCACGGAGGTTTTTTTCAGCTTCTTCCAGTGTATCAGGAATGATCACCCCTTTGCCTGCAGCAAGTCCGTCGGCTTTTAATACATATGGAGGTTGCAGTGAACGAAGGAATTTCAAACCTTCAGCCAGGTTATTTCCTGTAACTGTAAAATGACGTGCAGTGGGAATGTTGTGGCGGAGCATAAAGTCTTTTGCAAAGTCCTTACTCCCCTCCAGTTGCGCACCAGCTTTTTTAGGGCCAACAACTTTTACATTATACAAGTCGGGATCTGCAGCAAAAAAATCATGAATTCCATCAACCAGAGGAACCTCAGGTCCAACAACAACCAGGCTGATATGGTTTTCCGTGACAGCTTTTTTTATATTCTGAAAATCACCGGTACCTATATGAAGGTTTGTTCCAAGCGAGGCAGTTCCTGCATTTCCCGGGGCAAAATAAAGATGGCCGGTTTTTTTACTTTGTTTTATTTTCCATCCAAGAGCATGTTCCCTGCCTCCGGAGCCAATCACCAGAATGTTCATTTACTTTATTTTTTTCAGTTTGCTGCCAATGATCCACCATATCCTTTACGAATTACATGGTGTTGTACCTTTCAAGATGACGCTTCATCGTTTCAGCTACCTTCTGAGATAATTCGGCGTCATTAAAGTTCCGGGCGGTGCGTTCAATACTTTGCAGGTAGAACAGGTTCCGCTGTATTTCTTCATTCACTGCCATCGACATCAGATACCTGCGGTCGAGTGAAAGGAAATAGCCCAGTTCATCGCTGAAAACATTGTGAGCATCTTCCAGTGTTTTTCTGCCTTTATCCAAAGCTCCTGCAGCATAATAACTTTCGCCAAGCTGAACTGCAAAATACTCATAAGCTACAACAGAAGGAGGTACAAGTTCAAATCCCCTGTCGATGACGGCTATAGCAGAATCATTCTTTCCTTCCGCAATCAACCCGGTTGCAAGCCTGTTAAAACTGTTCCGGATATTGGTCATCATCCGCATGTTGTTCTCATCGATGTATACATCAGGGTCATTCATATTTCCATATTCAAAATTATTCATCAGGTTGTCATACATCAAATCGGTTGCTACGGTTCCGAATGATAACCTGTCGGGGGAAGATTCTCCTTTTATAGGAACCAGCCTGTAGGCAAAACCTTCAACCTGAAAATAATCGCTGAGGTTCATGTACTTGCTGCGGCCAACAGTTATGGCCCAGTAAATGGGGCGTTCCCAGTTGTTGGTGGCAAGCAGGTCAAGGATCATCATTTCATCTTTGGGGATGTAATTCCGGTCAGATAAATCGATGGTAATTGTATCCACTATTTTGTCGTAATCCTGTTCCCTTACTGCCTTATGGCGTATAACTGCCTCCTTGTCAACCTTAAAGTGAATCACTTTCTTTGGAAGGTAAGCTGCGTTTCCGGCCTGCTGCAATTTGGTTCCCGGATTATCATCTGCAATAAAATCAACAGCCTCCTTTAAACCTATTGCATCGCGTGCAATACGGGGATTGTCCATCAGGTATACAACATCCCGCTTGCCCTGCCTGTATTTGTTTTCATCCATGGAGAAGGGTAGCGGTTCCGAATCATATGCTTTTCTGCTCATCTGGTTAATATACCAGTCGGTTTGCAGGTAGCTTAGATTGCAAACGCGGACATCAGTCCTTACACCTTCCACTTCCTGGTTGTACCACAGGGGGAAGGTATCATTGTCTCCATTGGTAAAAATGACGCCGTTTGGCTGACTGGTTTTTAAATAATTGGCTCCCAGATCCCGTGCTGTATAGCGGTTTGAACGGTCGTGGTCATCCCAGTTTTCTGCTACCATAATTCCAGGTACCAGCAGAAGGGTTGTAACACCTGCTATGCCTGCTGCTATGGTTTCGCGCGTGTATTTTTTCAGGAACTCAATGATTGCCAGAACACCAAGTCCTATCCATATAGTAAAGGCGTAAAACGATCCGGCGTATGCATAATCACGCTCGCGGGGCTGGTGCGGATACTGATTAAGATAGATCACGATGGCCAATCCTGTCATAAAGAATAACAGGAAGACAACCCACAGGTCTTGCCTGCCTTTTTTGCCTTTGTTATACTGGTGGAAAATTCCGAGTAATCCAAGCAGCAAGGGCAGGAAGTAGTATACATTGCGGCCTTTATTATTTGCCAGCCGGGCCGGGAGGTTATCCTGGCTTCCGAGCCGCCATTCATCGATAAACTTAATGCCGCTCAGCCAGTTTCCATAAACAACACCTCCATGCCCCTGGATGTCATTCTGCCTTCCGGCAAAATTCCACATAAAATATCTGAAATACATATGGCCAACCTGGTAGCTGAAGAAAAAACGCAGGTTTTCACCAAAAGTAGGTTTTACTATAATTTCAGTTTGTCCGCTTTCATTGCGGTGCTGAATCCTCCTGCCTGTTATGTTTCCCCATTCGATATAATCCTGTTCATGGGCTGGGTCCATATTGCTCCACATGCGTGGGAAAAGTGTTTTAAACTGATCGTCATAATTTGGAACCACACGTCTGTCGGTCTCAACATACTTCCCATCAATTTGGGAATATACCGGTTTTCCTTCAAGGTACCTTTGCTGAGGATTAAGCGGAGAATTATAATGCTGGCCATAAAACAACGGCCGGTTGCCATATTGTTCCCTGTTCAGGTAGCTGAGCAGTGAAAATACATCCTTTGGACTGTTTTGATCCATAGGGGGCATCGCTGCTGAACGGATGATGATCAGGGCAAAAGAAGAGTATCCAATCAATATCACTGTAACACAGGCAAGGACTGTGTTCCAGAGGACCATCTTTTTCCGGTATGTGTATCTGATTCCGTAAACAATGGCTGCGATAAGAAGGGCAATATAGAACAAGGCACCTGATTTATATGGCAGGCCAAAAGTATTTACAAACAGCAGTTCGAACCATGATGCAACTGTAACTACCCCCGGGATAATACCCCACATAATGGTACCCAAAATTACAACAGAAGCAATCAATGCGTAAATAAAACCTTTGCGTGATGGTTCATATTTTTTAAAATAATATACAAAAACAATGGCTGGAATAGCCAGCAGGTTGAGCAGGTGAACCCCGATCGATAATCCGATGATATAGGCTATCAATACCAGCCAATGGTTGGAATATGGCTTGTCGGCCACATTTTCCCATTTAAGGATAGCCCAGAAGACAATTGCTGTAAGCATTGAGGAAAACGCATATACCTCGGCCTCAACAGCAGAGAACCAGAAAGTGTCGGAGAACGTATAGGCCAGGGCACCAACTACTCCGGCTGCCATCACTGAAAAAATATTTCCTGTTGTGATTGCCCCATCAGTTACAACCATTTTTTTAGCAAGATGGGTAATTGACCAGAACAGGAACAGGATGGTAAAGGCACTCGCCAGCGCCGACATGACATTCATCATGACAGCAGCTCCTTCAGCACCGCCAAAAAGGGTGAAAAACCTTCCTATGATCATAAATATAGGTGCGCCGGGAGGATGGCCGATCTGAAGCTTAAATGCAGTAGTGATAAATTCTCCTGTGTCCCAAAAACTGGTAGTAGGTTCGATGGTCAATAAATAAACTATGGCTGAAATCAGGAATACCGCCCAGCCGGTAACCCTGTTGATTAGACTGTAATTTTTCATTTGATTTCTTTTTCTTACCCGGCTATATGTCTTTTTGTATTGTGCGAAGATAATTGTTTTGCAATAAACAGAAAGCCATGAAATTGAATTTAGATGTTTTTAAGAAGTTCAGGAATTTTTAAGCATGATTCCTGAAACCATTCTTCCCGTTTCAATTCCTTCCCTCCGTGCTGAGTAAAATAGTTCATTTTCAGTATAGGTGCACCTTCCGCTGATTTCAATATGTTCTGGCAGGATACCATGAGCCTTTAATATCTGCCGGTTGGCTTCCCAAAGATTTAGATGGTATTTGCCACTCTTGCCTGTATGCAGAGTTTTGGCGGCGTTGGGAATGTTCTTAGAAACAGCTTCAGCTACTTCATTCCCAACTTCATATATATCAGGTCCGATAGAGGGGCCGATTGCAACCAGGATATCCTGAGGCTGGCTGCCATAAATCGTGCTCATCTTCTCAACTGCCTTCCCTGCAATCAGATCAACAGTACCACGCCATCCAGCATGAACAGCCCCGGCAACTTTTGCAACAGGGTCGTAGAGCAGCAGTGGCACACAGTCGGCAGTTTGTATACACAGGCATATACCGGAAGTACCTGTGACAAGGGCATCGGTATCCTTTAATTCATGATTTGGAATGCCGGCCAGGTTATCTACATAACAACTGTGTGTCTGTCGCGGGAATACCAATTGGCTGGCATTTATCTTTATGAGTTTTGCCAGGTTATTCCGGTTTCTTAATGCATTCATTTTTGGTTCACCCGTAAACCTTGGAGCAACCTCAGAAGGCAGGCTGTCCCTGGTGGAAGTAAATGCAACCAGTTCATCAGCGAAAGGCTTAAATATTGTGTATGTTGCAATGCTGTTATCCATTTCGTAAAATGTTGTTGAGCTTTTCCTTGTTCAGAAGTGTAATTGTTCTTCGTTCAATTTTGATTAGATTCTCACTCTGCATTTCACCAATCACACGGGCAAGTGATGGGCGTGTAACGGCAAAAAGGTCAGCCAGTTGTTGTTGTGTACTGTTTAACTCAAAGGAATGAAGATTTTGCCCGGCTTTTTGCAAAAGGAAATGTGCCATCTTCTCGCGGATGGTTTTAAAATTCAGGAAGTGAAGCTTCTGGGAGAGAAACTGGCTTCTGGAGGAGATGCTGTTCAGGTAGTTTTTAAGGACCTGTTTGTTATTCTGCAGGATATCAAGAAATATGTTCACCGGAATCGAAAGAATTCTAACGTCTTCATTGGCTGTAACTGTTACAGGAAAAACGTTTTCTTTTCCGAATAAAAAGGCTGTAGCCAGGGGTTTAGGTGCTTCAACATCTTCAATCTTTACTGTTTTGCCCGAATAGTCAATCATTTCTCCTTTAACACTTCCCTGCAGAATGATATATAAATTTTTTACCTGCTCGCCTGCAATGGCTATCACGTCATTTTTTTTATAATTTTTAATTTGAAAATGAAGGGGTTCAATGATCTGTTTAATCTCATTTTCAGGTATTCCCCTGAATACCGGGCATTCTGTCATCAGGCTGTAATTCATCATTTGCAGGAATTGTAACAATTGGTACAATCCAGAAACGTAGTTTACGTATTTTTGTTATTCAAATTTTAAGGATATGCTGAGAGAAGTTGTCAGAATAGATGAAGAATTGTGTGACGGTTGTGGTGAATGTGTTCCTAATTGTCATGAAGGTGCATTGCAGATTATTGATGGAAAAGCCCGGCTGATCAGTGAACTGATGTGCGACGGGCTGGGTGCCTGTATTGGCCATTGTCCCCAAAATGCGATTACCATTGAGAAACGGGAGGCAGAGGAATATAATGAAGTAGCAGTGATCTCCCAGATGATTGACAAGGGTAAAGCTACTGTTTTCGCCCATCTGAAGCACCTCCAGGATCATAATGAAACCGGATATCTTAGTCAGGCACTTCAATACATCAAAGCCAATCGTGATTTGATGCCTTTTTCGGTTCAAGAGGTGCATGAACTTCTGCATGGAAAACAGGATCACGGTCACCATAGAGCACATGCTTCAAAAGGTTGCCCTGGTTCGGCAGCAGCATCTTTCAAAACAGCTGTACCTATCGTGAATCATCCTTCCCGGGAGATTCCTTCTGCCCTTACACAGTGGCCTGTTCAGCTGCATCTTATAAATCCGGCTGCAGGTTATTTCCGGGATGCTGATTTGCTTATTGCCGCTGATTGTGCTGCTTTTGCTTATGGTAATTTTCATCAGAAATTCCTGAAAGGCCGGAAACTGGTTATTGCATGTCCCAAATTAGACCAGGGTAAAGAGATATACTTACAAAAAATCATCAGGCTGATAGACGACGCAAATATTCAATCCATAAATGTTGTAATTATGGAAGTGCCCTGTTGCGGAGGATTACACGGGTTGGTGCAGACTGCCTTATCCTACTCCGGACGCAATGTCCCTGTTACTGTGACAGTAGTTGGAATACAGGGGGAAATTCTTTCCGAAAGCCAATTGTAAGATGTGCTGATGTAAAATAATTCCTGTGCCTTACAAGTAGTAACTGAAGCATACATATTCTATTCATGTCGGAAGGCAGGTGCTTTGATATATTTATCTTCTTCAACTCAAATTTACTGGGAAAAGCAGATTCTGATCAAATATAAAATTTCATTAGTGTCTGGTTAATATTTGAGATTTTTCCCTACGGTACTAATGACGGATTTACTTAACATGCACATAGTCTGACAATTAAGACTGAAGCAAAAAACAGCATCGGGAACTTTGTGAAACTTCGGTACGCCACGAAGCGTACGTTTATATATTAATTAAAAACCTGGTAATATGAAAGGATTACACAGACCAATTTGTCGTTCAGTCTGAAGCAGTTGTGAGGTGC
>JAEYNZ010000036.1 GCA_023412195.1 Bacteroidota bacterium | reverse complement strand
AATCTAAGGCATGGGAATGGGCGAATACAAGGAAAGGATATTGGCACATAGCCAATAGTTATATTCTTGCCACGACGATTACCAATGAAAGATTGAAAAAAGCAGGTTATGTTTTCCTCTCGGAATACTACCGAAAGGTTAGGGTTGTAAATTAGGGAACCGCCGTATACGAGAACCGTACGTACGGTGCTGTGAGAGGTCGGAAAGTAAAGTAGGAGGAAAACTACTTTATTTTCCTCCTACTCGATTATAGTTATTTAACCTGTTTAGTTGACAGATGGAGTGATTACAAATTTCCGGAATTCAACCGCTCCATGATCCCCCTGGATCATAATGGGGCCAGGTTCTCCTTCATGGCTGTCGAGCGATCCCCCTGTAATGCCGGGTATGGGGCGGTTAGAGATTACTTCAACTCCGTTATGGACCAGAGTAAGGTGGCGTCCTACAAGTGTAAGTTCATAGGTTTGCCATTCATTGGGTTTGGCACCGGCATTAAATGCAGGTTCAATGAACCCATAGATACTGCCAATAGATACATCGTTGATGACATCAACACTATCAACAATCTGTAGTTCATAGCGGCCGCGGAGGTAAATCCCGCTGTTGCTTCCTTCAGGGTAGCGGAACTCAACACTTAGCTTAAAATCATTAAATTTTTCTTTAGTCACGAGGTTCCCACCAACTTCAGTATTTACAAGTACGCCATTTACCATTTTAAACTTGTTGTTGTTGGGGATAATCCATCTTGACATATTGTTGTCGAGCAGATTTTTTGGGTTTCCCCAAACCGGGGGTTCTGTCCTGGTAAGGGAAGGAGCCCGCACACCCGTCCATTTGAGTTTATTTCCCTTTAGGACTTTAGTTCCCGAAAGCTTATTGTCCTTCAGTGTGAATTCGAAATAGATATCATCAATATCCATCCACTGCGGAGGAATGGTAAAATGATATTTCTGTTCTTTTGGATCGAAGTGCACCTCGGAAATCGGGCGGGCACTTCCTTCGTAGCCTACATAATAACCTACCAGGGTAGAGAACCCGGATTTTTTTACTTCGAGCCATCCGGGAAACCCTTCAGAACTCATCAGTCCGTGCCTGAAAAGGCCAAGATTCTGCAACTGCTGATCTTCCATTGTAATTGTAAGATTCCACTTGCCGATTACCCCTGAGCCATCATTGGGAGTCTGGGCGGATAAGTAATCTGGCAGCATGACTGTTACCAGCAACATCAAAAGGAAAATTCTGAATTTTTTCATCATAAATAAATATTTTAAAAGATATACATTATTTGTTTTTATCAGTAACTGACCATAAAAGTATAATTTTTACGAGATACTTCCTCACATAGAGGATTGAAGAATCGCAAGAAGCTGATTTTTATTCATTAATCCGGACTGCCTCCATATCATTTGGCCACTTTTAAACAATGCCAGTGTTGGTACACTCCTGATTTGAAACCTTCCTGCAATTTCCTGGTTCTTATCCACATCAATTTTTATGACCCTTATTTTCCCTGAGAGTTCCCGTGCCAGTTCAACTAAAACAGGCGACTGGACTTTACATGGCCCGCACCATTCAGCATGAAAATCGACCAGAACAGGTAATTCTGATTGAATGATAGAATTGAAGTTTCCTTTCATGACAATAAAATCAATTATTATGATGAACTGCTTTTTTTAATTAATACACCTGCTGATTGCTTTCTTACATGTTGATTTATTCTGACTCAAGGTATAAAATTTCCGTGAAAGCAAGGTGATGTATTTATCCTGATAATATGCAGGGAATGATTTTTATAAAATCTTATAATGAATACCTTAAGGAGGTTCCAATAAAAATAAAAATAATGAAAGCCGGTTACCTTAATTGTAAGCAGCTTTTATTATTCTCAATCATCCATGAACTGACAGTAAGTTTTCCTTTAAACTGCAATTACATTTTTACTGTTGGAATCAGAAAAAGAAGGATCCGGAATATAATTGCCGGTTCCCAGTATCTTCAGCATCTTTACGTGTTCCCACACTGCACTTACAAAAGTTTTATTTACATGATAAGGCAGGCCATATTCCTTTGCTTTTGACTGTACAATTTTTGAAATGGCTTTATAGTGAATATGGCTGATATTGGGAAAAAGGTGGTGTTCAACCTGATAGTTCAGTCCGCCAACCAACCATGAAAAGATTTTACTCCTGGGAGAATAATCACACGTTGTATATAACTGGTGGATGGCCCAGTTATTATTCAGTTCACCTTCCCCGTCAGGTACAGGATATTCTGATGTGGGGACAACATGTGCTGTCTGAAATATGCTGCTTAATACAATTCCGCTGGTAAAGTGCATTATTAAAAATCCGGCTACGATCCAGTACCAGGAAACAGGTATGGTGATGAGCGGGACAACCAGGAAAACAGTATAATATGCAATTTTAGAAAGGGTTAATTCTGTCCTCATTTGTTTGTAACTCTTTTTTCCGCTGATCCGGGCTCCCATTCCCTCATATTTTTTCAGCCTTTTAAAATCTTTTGTAACGATCCATGAAATGGTCATCAGGCTGTATAGGAACCATGCATAAATGTGCTGGAACCGATGGATTTTTTTTACCGGCCGATGGGGAGAAAGACGTAAAATTGAGGGAGGGGCGATATCTTCATCATGTCCTTCTATATTGGTGTATCCATGATGAAGCGTATTATGCTGGTAACGCCAGTTCGGCGGATAGCCTCCAAGCAGGTAAAGGGAATTCCCAAAGAATTTATTCACCTGCTTATTTTTGGAAAAGGATCCATGATTAGCGTCATGCATGGTTACCATACCCAGTCCCGACATGCCCAAACCCATCAAGACCCAGCATAGCAGGACAAGCGTAACCGAAGATATAAGTCCTGCAACCATCACGATAAAAGGGACAAGGTATAGCAGGGTCATAAACAGGGTTTTCAGATAAATATTCTTATTGCCGTATGGCTCAATATTGTTTGATGCAAAATATTGATTTACTGTATTTCTTAAATCTGTAGAAAAATCAAGTTTCTGTTTTGAATATTTAATGTTTTTCATGTCGGATTATTTAAACTTTTAAAATGTGTTGAGGACTTTAGGTAAAGATTGTGTCTAAAGAACTGCAATCAAAAATACATCCAAAAAAATATATTTGAAAAACAAAGGGATTAACGAAATGTTTTTGGGTCGACCTGCTTCTTTAACAGGTGTACGCGATTGGCATGATGTGAATGCCATTGGTCCCTGAAGCTTTAAAGAAGTTGTTTTACAGAATTTAAGTACTGCCGTGATACAGGGATGGTTTCTTTTATATCATCAAGTGAGATCCAGTACGTATTAAAGTTCTTATTCAGTTTGTCAATGTATTTCATATTTACAATACTGGACCTGTGGGTACGTATAAAATAATTGAATTCCTTTAATTGCATTTCAAAATTTTTTAGTGTGTTTCTGATCATTTTCTTTTTTAATTCACCACCTTCAAGAAAACCCACTTCTACATAATTGTCGGCTGATTTTATAAATACCAGTTCTGATGCCAGAATTTTAATATTGTCCGATTCATTATCAGAATTGAGTTCAATCATTTTGTTGGAATAAATTTCAGAATAATGTTTCACTTTATCCTGTATGGACCTGTTTTCCTGGAGCAGAATCTTATTTTTACCTATAAGGGAAGTCATTTTATTTTTCAGATGGATGGTAACAGGAATGCTAAGACAAATGATTACGACCCGGACCACTAAATTGAATGACAGAGGGGTATGGCCAACATACCTGATGTAAAAAGTAAAAGCAATAGTGGACAATGCCAACAGGGTGATGTAATACAACGAATTCAATAATACATTTTCTTCCACATCCGGTACACTGCGAACAAGATATGCCTGAAACATAATCTGAACAAGGACCTGGGTAATAAAAGTAATGAATCCAAAACCAGCTATAAACAAGATTTTATTTTCAAATTCAAAAAGATTAGTGGCAAAGGGCTGAAAATAAAGAATAAATAAAAATACTGAGGTACTTAATCCGAGGTAAGTTTTAAAATACCTCCTGGATAATTGATTAAAATGGTATACAGTTCTATTGGACATTTAAATTGTTTTCATCCATCACATAAAAGACATGCTTTTATTATAATAATCAAATTTAGTAAATCTAATATGGATTATCAATAGTTAACCCCCAAGTCTGTATAGGCTATTCTGAAATAGTGATAAGTTTTTGCTTAATTTCATGTTTTGCATCCATCAAATCATGAAGTTGAGCATTTAAAATAAGCAGGTATTCAGGTAAATCGCAGGATCTTATTGCGACTGGTATTCTAATTCCATTTCAGGAAAACTTTCATGGTTCTGTTGTTGAATTTTACCCTTACTGGTAACATACCTGTGATTCACAATATAAAATAATACATACAACAAAAACAATGGTGAAATTATCAGGTAACGTTTCCAAAGGCGTCCAGGTTCTTTTATTAACCTGTACATCCATTCCAGATTGAAAAATATCATCCAGCCTGGAGCACGTTTTACTTTTCCTGCATAAAAGTCAAAAACAGCTCCAATTGAGCATACAGCCCTGGCGTTGATTTTATGTTTATGCTCAGCAACCCATAATTCCTGTTTGGGAGCTGTCATCCCAACAAATACAACATCAGGTTCAAACTGATTGATATTCCAGATAATTCTGGTTGAATCTTTTTCGGATATTTCTGAAGCAAAGGGCGGTGAGTAAGTTTCAACACGCACATTTGGAAAATCTTTTTTTGCATTCCTTCTGATCATAGAAAGGGTAGACTCTGATGAACCTACAAAAAAAACCTTTCCTTTGGTTTTATTCAACAAGTCCATATAATAAAAGAAGAGGTCTGCACCGGCGATTTTTTGAATCTTTTTTCTTTTTAGAAGTTTAACTGCTAAGACTATGGGGAAACCATCGGGTAATAAAATGTCAGATTTTTGCAATGCTCTTTTAAATGCAGGATTTGTTTCTGCCGCTACAAAAGAATAGGCATTTAATGTATTAATTACCTGCAGGTCATGGGGCAACATGACTTCATGAACTTTTCCTGAGAAAATGGAATAGTCCAGTGTTTTAATGTGTTCCATTATAAATTATTTCGTTATTAGCACGTCCACTTTACTAATTTAATACTTACTAAACAATTCTCATACGAACAGTTCTATTTTAATATGTTAAATTAATTTAAAAATCCGATTAAGTGGGGTTTTAAAAATTAAGAAGCTGCATGCCAGTTTTCTTAACATTCAGAACGAAAATATTTCTATAAAGTTTAATTACACGATCTTTTCCTTTATTATAAGTATTTCTTCAGGCTGCCCGTTTTGTCAGCATAGATCCGCCTCACATTTTCCATACCTGTATTTAATTGGGTTTCTGCCTCTGAATAATCTAATATGAATTCCTGAAGCCGGCTGACTAATTGTTCTCCTTCAGTTTTTTCAATTTCAAATACCCAGTTATTGAAGCCTAAATCATAATACATCTGGCCTTTGATGGTGTCTTCAGGCTGACGAAGGTAAAAGAACGGTGTTCCGTTTGCAGCAGCTATGATCGGGGAATGACATTCAAAACTTAAAACTGCAAAGGCCTGAGCATATAATGAAGCAGCTTCATCAGGTAACCAGTATCCCCTCTTGATAACAAATGGCTTTACATCTTCGGGCAGGGGATTGATAAGCAGTTCATCCATGATATCAACCTGATAAGTCATTTCAGGGCAAACCAACACCTTATTCCCAGTTTTCCTGACCCAGGCTGCCATTGCTTCACGCATTTTAGCATGATCCCATTCCTTGCATCTTTCATTGAGAGCTTCTACCTCTGCGATACGCTCGTCGCTCCAGCCTGCATTATTGGGGTTGAACTTATAATAAGGAGTTACACGCAGCCTTGGGATTACACAAATAAATTTTTTAGCTTCAAGCATGTTGGAAGCCATAAATTGTGCAGCCTTTTTATCATCGCGGATATGAAGGAAGAAAGTAGCATCAGGGGCAAATCCAATATGTTCACCCTCAATACCTGCTTTTTTCAGGTGACCGATTGAATGAGTTTCCCGTGTATAGATAAAAGCTGCCTGTTTAAGCAGTTCCTGATGATACTCATTCGGATTCTGCAATGTTATACCAAACACTCCAAATGGTTTGCCTGTTGTTTTTATCCATGCAGCTATATGGTCAGCTGCAACCAGGAGTGGCCCTGAGCCATGGAGGAGGATATCGCATTCATTGAATATTTTCAGCAATTCAGGATTGTCAACCTCTTTTTGCTGATTTACATTCCCGTAGAGTACGCGCACCTTTGGAAAATTATTCCGGTAGATTTCAGATACTTCCTTATTGTATCCGCTTTTTTTCCAAAGAATGATGTTTGCTTCCGGAAGAAACGTTTCGAGCACATACAGAAGTCCGGGAGTGTGGGCTATGTCTCCAATATTCACATCCTGCCAGCCGGAAACAAGCAGGATTGTAGGGTTCATTTTAAATGTTGCTGCGTTAAGCAGATCAGAAATTAAAAGGCCGGAAGATACTATTCCTGTTTTTTTTAGCCACTCGCGACGGTTCAACAGATGCCTCATTGGTATCAATTTTATGAAATAACTTCACTGCACCAAAATATTCATTTTTTTGGAATTAACTGCAGGTACAGGAGGTGATAAGTTTAGTTATAAATACGGAGGGTAAAGTTGTTAACCATTGAAACATTATACTGCTTCAGGGGCAGTGATGCAGGCGATTTTGCAGGATATGCACCGCTCAGCAGCACAAACTGAGATTTGCAGCAGGGGCAGTCGGCCAGTACACCTTCATTTTTCACGATACAGGAAGCACTTGCTTCATAGGTACAGGCGGCATCGAAAGCATACCACGTGCCCGGAACCTCGCAATAGACGATAAGTCCCCCGAATCCGGCATTGCCAAAATACATGGAATTACCTGGTACAGTCAGGTCGTTTGCAATGTTCAGGTTTATTATATATGATACAGGCACATCTGGAATAGGGTATTCTATTTTATCACATGACAGTGAAAAAAGAAACAGACAAACAAATGAGATGAAATTCTTCCCGCTTTTTAAAACCACCTGCTTCATTTTTGTTATTTTTACTAAAAACTTCAAAAGTAGTTGTTTTATTGCCATAACAAATTGAATATGGATGATATTATTGTATTGATACTTACATTGATTTTCATAATAGCCGGCGTTTTCGGGCAGATGAAAAAAAGGCAGACAGCAGGCAGTTCAGACTCTGATCAGGATCTTTCTTCAGAAAAAACAGACAATGGTAATTTTTGGGAACATCTGCGTGATGAGTGGGATGAACCGGAGCAGGAGCTTGTTCAACCTGCCTACCAGAAGCGATCACAATTCCAAAACCTTGAGAAGGAATATTTGTTTAAGGCAGAAGATGAAGGTAAGAGGTCCATCACCACAAAAATCAAAAAATCGGAGCCTTTACAGGTAAACAAACGTGTCTCGAAAACGGTAAAATTTCCGTTGAAGAAAGCAGTCATTTACAGCGAGATTCTTCACCGGAAGTATGAGTAGAAGGCTATAAGCCACTCATTTTTAAGTTTATTTAATAAAAGTAGTTCTTAATATCAGGGAAATTATATACATTTGCCGAAGGAAGAGTTCCGGTATGCCGGAATTCTTTCGTTTTTTTTATAGCTCAAAGATAAAGGAGGAGGAATAAATAATGTCGCAGGTTACATACTTAACCAGAGATGGGTTACTGAAGCTCAGAAAAGAGCTTGACAGGCTAGTTAATGTTGAAAGGCCCACCATTTCAAAGCAGATTGGTGAAGCCATAGAAAAAGGTGATATTTCGGAGAATGCCGAATATGATGCTGCCAAGGATGCGCAAGGTATGCTTGAGGCCAAGATTGCTGAATTGCAGTCGAGAATTGCCAGTGCCCGTATACTTGATGAAAGCCGTATTAACACTTCTGAGGTACAGATACTGAACAAGGTTAAGATCAAAAACAAGAAAAATAATACCACCATGGAATACACCATAGTTCCTGAGGGTGAAGCAGACCTGAAGCAAGGAAAGATTTCGGCTGCAACTCCCATTGCCAGAGGACTTATGGGTAAAAAAGTAGGTGATGTAGTGGAAATTAAAGTACCATCGGGGCTGATACCTTTTGAAATTGTTGAAATTTCAATATAAAAACAATGGCAAGCATTTTTACACGCATAGTACATGGTGAAATACCGGCATACAAAGTTGCAGAAAATGAAAATTTCCTAGCATTCCTTGATATTTCACCGGTAGCTAAAGGTCACACACTGGTAATCCCAAAGAAGGAAGTGGATTACTTGTTTGACCTGGATGATGACCTGTATTCAGGGCTACAGCTTTTTGCAAAAAAAGTGGCTAAAGGGCTGCAAAAAGCTGTTCCATGCCTTAAAGTGGGAGTGCTTGTTCTGGGACTTGAAGTCCCTCATGCACATATTCATCTGATACCAATGCAGAATGAAGGAGATGTGCTGAATTTTTCAAAGAAAATACATCTGACCAGGGAAGAATTTGAAGCCTTGCGCCAGGAAATCTCGCAAAAAATATAACATCCGGTAATAAACTGAATGTGAAAGTACCCGGTAATCTGCCGGGTATTTTTGTTTTAATTTTTATCAACAACCAATGCCCCGCCCTGTAAAAGCTGTAACTTTATGGTGTTATTATCCGATGCTTATTAAATTTTTATAAAATGGTACCGTTTACACATTTGCATGTACATTCACAATATTCCATATTGGACGGAGCGGCAAGCGTTTCCGCACTGGTTAGCAAAGCCAAAAATGATGGAATGACCGCCCTTGCCCTTACAGATCACGGGACCATGTTCGGAATTAAAGAATTTCATGCATCCTGCATCAAAGCTGGCATAAAACCTATATTAGGTTGTGAAACCTATGTAGCCGCCAGAAGCCTTCATGATAAATCAGATGTAGCCGACCGTTATGGAGATCACCTGATTCTGCTGGCAAAAAATAAAACCGGTTACAGGAACCTGGTTAAACTGATCTCTATAGCCAGTAATGAAGGGTTTTATTACAAAGCAAGGATAGACAAGGATACCCTGAAGAAATACAGAGAAGGTCTTATTGTTAGTTCGGCCTGCCTTGGCGGTGAAATTCCAGGCTACCTTATGAAAAACAATATTAAAGAAGCTGAACAGGCTATTCTTTGGTATAAGGAGGTATTCGGCGATGACTTTTACCTTGAACTGATGAGGCATCCGGCAGAGGAAGAACAGCAAAGGGAAGAAGTCTATAACAATCAGGTTATGGTAAATAGCCAACTGGTTCATCTGGCGCAAAAATTCAATGTAAAATATATAGCCACCAATGATGTGCATTTTACAAATGCAGAAGATGCTGATGCTCATGACCTGCTGATTTGTCTGAACACAGGAAAGGATGTTGACGACCCATCCAGAATGAGATATACGAAACAGGAATGGTTTAAAACCACTGCTGAAATGAATAGTCTCTTTTCCGATTTGCCTGATGCACTTGCCACTACTGCAGAGATCGTTGAAAAGGTAGAGGATTATAAACTCGATTCAGCGCCCATCATGCCTGTTTTCCCTATTCCTGAAGAATTTGGAACGGAAGAGGATTACAAGAAAAAGTATTCGGATGAACAGCTTCTGGAGGAATTTGGAGATGAGAACATCACCAGGCTGGGTGGATACGAAAAAGTATTGCGGGTAAAGCTTGAGGCTGCTTATCTCAGGCATCTGACCTATAGGGGAGCTCAGGTAAAGTATGGTGACCCCGTACCTGAAGAAGTTGCAGGCCGTTTGGATTTTGAACTGGAAACTATTAAACTTATGGGTTTCCCGGGGTACTTTCTTATCGTGCAGGATTTCATCAATGCGGCCCGTGAGATGGGTGTACTTGTAGGGCCTGGTCGTGGTTCGGCTGCCGGTGCTGCTGTGGCTTATTGCACAGGAATCACTGCCATTGACCCCATTAGGTATGACCTGCTGTTTGAAAGGTTTCTCAACCCCGACCGTATCTCCCTTCCTGATGTGGATATTGATTTTGATGATGATGGCCGTCAGCTTGTGCTCGATTATGTGGCAAAAAAATACGGAAACGATAAGGTGGCCCATATCTGCACATTTGGAACAATGGCTACCAAAATGGCCATACGTGATGTGGCCCGTGTGCTTAAACTGCCTTTGCCTGAAGCCGACAGACTGGCTAAGCTTGTACCTGATGCACCTAAAATGACTTTTGAAAGGGCTTTTAAGGAAAGCCCTGAATTGAAAAAGGAGAGGAACTCATCAAATCCGCTTATTGCAAAAACGATAAAATTTGCTGAAACACTTGAGGGTTCGGTACGCCAGACAGGTGTTCATGCATGCGGAATTCTTATAAGCCGTGATCCCCTCACCAACCACATCCCGCTGATGCCTGCCAAGGAGGAGGAAAGCTTGCTTACTACTCAGTATGACGGACGTTTCGTGGAAGATATTGGCCTGCTGAAAATGGATTTCCTCGGCTTGAAAACATTATCCATTATTAAAGAAACCCTGGAGAACATCAAAATCTCAAAAGGCTTAAATATTGACATAGACAACATTCCATGGAACGATGAAAAGACATTTGAACTTTTCAGCCATGGTGAAACAACAGCTATCTTCCAGTTCGAATCAGAAGGGATGAAGAAACACCTCCGCGAACTCAGGCCCAACAGGTTTGAAGATCTTGTAGCCATGAATGCACTTTATCGTCCCGGCCCCATGGAATACATTCCTGCTTATATTGCGCGGAAACACGGGCGGCAAAAGGTGGACTATGATCTTCCTATGATGGAGACTTACCTTAGTGAAACATATGGTATTACAGTGTTCCAGGAGCAGGTGATGCTGCTGTCACGACTGCTTGCCAATTTCACCCGTGGAGATTCTGATTTACTCAGAAAAGCCATGGGAAAGAAAATCACCTCTCTGATGGATAAACTGAAGGTGAAATTTGTTACAGGTTGCAAGGCAAACTTCAGGTTTATGGACGAATGCAGCCTGGCAGGCAAAAAACCTGATGATGTTATTGAAAAGGTATGGAAAGACTGGGAAGCATTTGCTTCATACGCTTTCAATAAGTCACACTCAGTATGTTATGCTTATATAGCATATCAGACAGGATATCTGAAAGCCAATTTTCCCGGTGAATTTATGGCTGCCAACCTGAGTCGTAACCTGAATAATATTACAGACATTACCAAGCTCATGAATGAGTGCAGCCGGATGAAGCTTAATGTGTTGGGACCTGATGTCAATGAAAGCTTCATCAAGTTCACAGCGAACAAGAATGGCAATATCCGTTTTGGAATGGGAGCCATCAAAGGTGTCGGTTCAGGAGCTGCAAGGGATATCATCACTGCCCGAGAAAAGATTGGGAGTTTCAATGACATTTATGAATTTGTGGAAAATGTGAATCTTCAGAGCGTTAATAAAAAGAACCTGGAAGCCCTGGCCATGGCAGGCGCATTTGACGGGTTGAAAGGCATCAGGAGGAGCAGTTTCTTTGCCGGTGAAAATGAAAACGACAGCACAACATTTATCGAAAAACTTATCCGTTACGGAAACAAGGTTCAGACTGAAAGCCAGAGTATGCAGCAGAGCCTGTTTGGAGACATGGGATCCACAGCTGCTGTTAAACGCCCACCTGTTCCTGAGGTGGAGGAATGGCCGCAGATTGTTTTGCTCGAAAAAGAGAAAACACTTATTGGTATATATCTCACTGCGCACCCTCTGGATGAATTTAAACTGGAAATTGATAGTTTCTGTTCACGTGATGTCTCACTTGGGGACTTGAAGAATGATATTGAAAAGTATAAGGACCGTGATTTTACCTTTGGAGGAATGGTAACAGTAGCAAGAGAAGGAACTTCCAAAAACGGAAAACCATTCAGTACCTTAACCCTTTCTGACTATACAGACAGCTATGAGTTTTTCTTCTTCGGACAGGATTATGTGAATTTTCACAAGTACTGCAAAACAGGATTGTTTATCCTGATGAAAGGAACTGTCAAACAGCGTTTCAACAGTGAATTTTATGAATTCAAGGCCACCCAGATTGAGCTGCTTTCTGAGGCCAGGAAAAACTATATAAAAAGCGTTACCATCAACATTCCGCTACATGAATTGAACGAATCAGTGATAGAGGAAATCGAAAATCTGGCAAGAAACAATAAGGGTCAGGCGTTGTTAAAGTTTAATGTGTATGATCCGGAGAATAATATGTACATTCATCTGTTTTCCCGGAGTACCAAAATAGAACTGACGAATGGTTTTTTGAATTACTTCGATGAAAACCCGGGGATAGGATATAGAATTAATTAATTAATTTTGCGTTTATTAAAAAAGTAATAATATTAAAATAAAAAACAATGGCAATAGAAATTACCGATGCCAATTTTGAAGAATTGGTTGTGAATTCAGATAAACCGGTTATGATTGATTTTTGGGCAGTGTGGTGCGGCCCCTGCCGTATGATTGCCCCCATTGTGGAGGAGATGTCACATGAGTATGACGGCCGGGCTATAATTGGTAAAGTTGACGTGGATTCCAATCCAAATGTTGCCATGAAATACGGTATCAGGAATATCCCTACTGTTTTATTCGTAAAAAACGGTGAAGTGGCCGACAAGCAGGTAGGTGCAGCTCCCAAGCAGGCCTTTACTTCAAAACTGGAGGCACTTCTGTAGGCTTTTCAACTAAGTTAGTTTCAATATTTATTTGTGGTTGCCTCTTTTAAAAGGGGCTTCCCCAGCATTTAATTCCCATTTGAAAAACATTTTCGACATAGAGCAGTTTCACCAGTTCGACAACCTTGGATTGATCGCTAAAGAGGTGGTTGAAGGATTTATTACCGGTCTGCACCGGAGTCCTTTTCATGGTTTCTCTGTGGAGTTTGCCGAGCACAGGCAATACAACCAGGGGGAATCGACCAAGCATCTCGACTGGAAGTTGTTTGCCCGTACCGATAAGTTGTTTGTAAAACAATATGAGGAAGAAACAAACCTAAGGTGCCAGCTTGTAATTGATACCTCATCTTCAATGCTCTTTCCTTATTTTAAGGGAAACAGGCACCTGGAGAACAAGCTTGCCTTTTCGGTTTATACAGCTGCTGCATTGATCTACCTGCTGCGCCGGCAACGGGATGCTGTCGGACTGACCCTTTTTTCAGATGAAATTGAATTTCATACTTCTCCCCGCATATCATCAGTAAATGCCGAACTTATGTACGGGAAGCTTTCGGAGTTGATTCTGCCTGAGAATGCAAAGTTGCGAAAATCAACAAATACCACAGCTGTACTTCACCAGATTGCAGAAAGCATACATAAACGATCATTGGTAGTCATTTTCAGTGATATGATAGATCATCAAAAAACTGATGAATTGTTTTCGGCGCTTCAGCATCTCAGGTACAACAAACATGAAGTTATGCTATTTCATGTTACAGATCACCGGCAGGAACGGGAATTTCAGTATACCAACCGGCCACATAAATTTATTGATCTGGAAAGCGGACAGGTTGTGAAATTTAATCCCTGGGAGGTAAAAAGCCATTATGTTTCCACAGTTCAATCCTATTTTAATGATTTGAAGGTGAAATGCGGTCAGTACAAGATCGATCTGGCAGAAGCCGATATCAACAAGGATTTCAGGGAAGTACTGCTGGTTTACCTGAACAAGAGAAAGAAGCTTTTTTAAGGAAACACAAAAGGTGATTAAATTTTCACAGAAAAATTTTTTCTTTTACGAAAAGCTGTTATTTTTGCAACGCCTTAGAAAAAGGCAGCGTTCTGACAGAGAATATTTAGAAAATAAATTCCTTGGTAGCTCAGTAGGTTACCTGCCGGCAGGCAGGGAGCGGTTCCTATCCGAAGGTTGGATGTTCAAATCAGCTAAGCAAACAGGAACAACAAAAATATTCCCTAGTAGCTCAGTTGGTTAGAGCGGCGGACTGTTAATCCGTAGGTCGTAGGTTCAAGTCCTACCTGGGGAGCCAAATTGACAATTAAAATTTACGAAAATGCTTGAAATCAATGAATTTCAGGCATTTTTTGTTTTAGGCCAACCCTGAAATTACGGTATTTCCCAATATTAAGGTGTGTAATTCAGGAGTATAAATAACTCACCAGAGGCCACATAAAACACTGAAAGATTGCACCTTATTACATCAATTTGCACTTCTGAAAACCATCAAAAAATGGTAATTTATTAACTATTAAAATTTGTTTTTATGAAGTACGATTTGAATTTTTTGTTTGTTTTGAGAAAGGTGCAATCGGATAAAAAAGGATTTGCTCCTATTTATTTAAGAATTACTGTGAACGGTGAGCATTCGGAATTGTTTGTGAACAGAAAAATTGCTCCCAACAAGTGGGATGCCAGGTCGTAGAGAGCAGTCGGACGTTCAGAGTCAGCATGGACACTAAATGATTACCTGGACAAGGTGGAAGTTCAGGTTAAAATGAACTTTAACGAATTACTTGACAAGCAGATGGATATTTCCGCTGCTATCCTCCGCGATATGCAAACCGGTAAATTTGTAAAAGAACATACCCTCATTGAAGTTTTTGAAGCTAACAACAAGTTGGTAAAGCAAGAGGAAGGGAGTAAATACACCCGCAGCACAATCGATCAGTACACAACAACCCTGAACCGGTTGAAAGCTTTCCTGAAAAAGGAATACAAATGCAATGACATGCTTTTGACGAAACTGGATGACATTTATCGGAAGGCACACTTTTGCAACGACCGTTACTTTAACAAACGGGGTTCCTATTTGAAACAGTTTCCAAAATGCTTGGGCATACCTCCTTAAAAACAACGCAAATTTACAGTAAGATTATTGACACAAAGGTGGCAAAAGAAATGGAGGAGCTTACCAGGGTTTTGGAGGGTAAGAAGAAATCAGAAAAATCAACTTCTGGTTTCAAAAATGACAAAACAAAACTTTGCAGCAGTTACTGAAGGCTTTCAGCTTTTAAAATTATTAGGTTGTCATTCCCGCATTTCCTTTTCAAGGCATCTTGGAAAAATAAGGACAATAGTCAGAAAATAAAAAAGGTTGTGCAGCCTCAATCGAGGTACACAACCTTTTATCTTAAAATCAATTCTCTGTTACTCTTTTGTCACTGTTAGTAGTGCTGCTTCAATTCCGGCAGAAACGTCAACAACAAATACATAAGTAGCACCGGGTTCCAGGGTAACATCCGGTGCAAGACCCAGGTTACCGTTGTCTCTGCCATTTGTTCCATCGCCAACAAAAACGATATCACTGCTGGTGGAAATGGCGTTCCCGCCAAATTCACCTCCCCATCCTTTCTGATGGAAAAATTTAAAGTTTATATTGTCGGTTCTGATGGTTTCGCCGCCAACCACGGTAAGCTGGTATTTTTTATCGCCAACCGGCGCCATACAAAGCGCTCTTGAAGGCTCCCAACCCACTTCGCGGGTTTCAACAGAAGGTTTCCCAACATGTTCGCCAATAATCCAGATAGCACCAGTTCCATCTTGCTTCAATGATGCAGGAGAGTTGCCATCGAGTACTTCTATCCTGAAATATTGCAATGGTATATTGGCTGTAACACGATATTTTCCTGAAATTGGTGCGAAATTATACAGACCGACCTCTTTTTGAATGAAATAATCTGCATCAATCCACCATTCAGCTAAATCTTCAAGCCCTTCAACCGTTATTTCCTGCCCTTTGGTCAGTTCAATGTCCAGTTCAAAATTTTCTTTGTCTAACATATGCATTTTTTGACCGTTGAAAAGTATTTCGAAAAAAGGACCAGACTCATATGTCAACGTGTTAAATGTAACCGAATATATACCGCCAACCGGACTTACAAAAGGAATATATGCAGAAACACCGTTTGTAGCTGCACCTGCTTCCCAGCCAAAAACGATTTCATTCCCTTTTTCATCAACAACCGGAGTTTTAATATAGGCCGGAAGGTCTGTTGAAGGAAAAGCCTCGGTGGCAGCATACTCATTCGGTTGACCTGTTGGCAACATAGGATAAGATGCGTCTTCTGTCACCAAAATAAGGTATGGGTACTGCGCACGGGTAATTGGTACATCAAACGATTTTGATGCACTATTCAACGTGGTGTTCACCAAAACGAATTCAAGAGTAGCTGTTCCGTCAGGAATATCCTTTTCGAAAGGAACTGAAATTGTGCCGGAATACTCCCCGTTTTCTTTTGTACGAATCGTAGTTCTGGATACTTCTTCTTCGCCAAAAAACAAAATTGCAGTTAGCGTTGAAAGCGAAATTTCGTCACTTACCGTTGCCGTAAAAGGCAGATCATCGCCAAAATGCACGTTGGAAAACTGGTTTTCGATTTCCAAAACCGGATTTCCTTCAGGCTGGATTTCAGTTACCTCATCGGTACACGATAGAGCAACCAGCCCAACTAAGTTTAATATCAGATACTTTATTCTTTTCATTGTACTTTTATTTTATTTTTTCCATCGATATGAAATAACTGACTTTGCCGGCACTTCGTAGCTGAAATGATTTGTCCCGTCATCTAGGGTTATCATCTTCGCTGAAGAAGTGCTGTTCAGCAATACAAAAGCGAATGTACCATCGGTATTTTCAAATGCCGAGTAATGAAAACCCGAATCAGAAAAACCAGATGTACCAATACGCACGGCACCAGGTTTAACCACTGACGAAAGGTGACTGATGATGTAATAATGCGAATTTCGGATAATTGACGAATAGTTGTTTTTATCGATATCAACAGCACCATAACAGGTCTGGCATCCACCTTCACGATTCGGGCCACGCTCGCTGTCGAGCATCAGGTTCCAGACAATAACTCCCTTGCACCAGTTATTTACAGTTCCAAGTGCAACTTCGCGCATATCGTCGATTAACCGCACTTCAAGGTTGCGTCCGTCGTTCCAGGTACCAATAGACGTTTCCGTAAAAACAAGTTCCCTTTCAGGATATTTGGCGTGAATGTCGAGCAGTTCGTCTTTATTTCCACCGTAATTGTGATACGCTGCACCTGCCACAATTTCTTCATCGACTCCAGCGTCATAAATTTTTACCGGATAATCGAACTGATCGGGCATATTGTCGTAATTGTAATTGTGGTCGAACAGATAGATTTTCGTATTCAGTGAAGCTGCCTTAAACTGAGGTACAAGATGATTTTTTACAAATTCAAGTTGTTCTTCCCAACCCATAAACAGCGATGCAGAATTGCCACGGTTTAGTGGTTCGTTTTGTGGAGTAACTGAATAAATTTTTAAACCCTGCTGCTCAAACGTCTGAATCCATTTTACAAAATAGGTAGCGTAATCGGCATAATAAGCCGGATTCAACTGTCCGCTTGTCCAGGAATTAAAAGGTTGCAAATCCTGAAGATTATTCACTTTCATCCACCGGGGAGGCGTCCATGGGGAACCCATTATATTAATATCCGGGTTAATTGCCAGAATCTCCTTAAGAATTGGAATCACGTAATCTGTTTCTTCCGAGGTCAGGCCGAAATTTTCGATTCCGGGAGTATCGCAACAGGTGTATTCACTTAACGAAAAATCAGAACAACCAATGGAAATGCGGATGTAGCTATGACCCATTCCTTCTTCATGCGAAAAGGTTTCCTTCAGAAATTTTTCGCGATTCTCCTGCGTCATCTGCATTAAATTGTAGCAGGTTGAACCCGTTACCGCTGCACCAAAACCATCCATGGTCTGGTAACGCGTTTCCGGCTCAAGTCGGATAGTTGTGGGCGACATGTTGCTTTTGTCGCTGAAATCGGTAAATTGTTTTTTGAGGTCCTTCGACCGGGTATTCGTTGTAACAAACATGGTTACATCGCCGTTTCCCGGAGATTTGCCATTATCCACATCATCAATCGGATCATTATTTTCCTGGCACGAAACACAACTTAATAAGGAGACCCCAAGCAAAACAATTATGAAACTATAAATTAACTTCATCTCAGTTATAATGTTACTTTTTCAATGTGAACTGTTTTCTCATTCAGGTCAATCGTGAACTGGTAATGAGTGGATTCGATAACGGGATCATTTTCACCGTTGGGAATTGTCCAGTCGTTGTCGCCCGAAATAATCTGTTCTCCGGTAAAGGTAAAATCACCAGCCTTCTTTTCATTTCCCCATCCGGTGTTTTCGAATGGTTTAAAACCAGCATAGTGGTCATTTTCACTCGGAGTAAAAAAGGTTCCCTGGTAAACTCCTTCATCGATTTTACGCAACAAAACATATTTCATTACGTGGTCAAATCCCCAGTCGGTGTGCGTGCGCTGATGGCCCGGATAAACTGCAGCTATTTCTGCTGAAGAAACATTCGTAGGATAGCCCAGCCCCCAACCGCAAGCCAGCAAATAATCAGGGTATGACGGGTTTTCAACCCCAACGAAAACATTTTTGCGAACTGGATTGAAGTAAATGGTATAATCACCGGTTTCACCGAGAAAATTCACCTTGTTTTCGGCTATACGTTCAAAAAAGTCGGGATTGTAAAGATTTTGTACCTCGGCAAGTCTTCCAAATACTGAATAGGTTTTGCCCTTTTCCAGTGTTCGTGTTATTGTACGGAAGGTCTCACCAAATATATCTGCTTCGCCGAAAGCACTCAAGGCCAGATCATCCTCTCCCAGGTTACTTCCCGATGCAGAAACACTAAATGCATGACTGTCAAAAGTGAATTCTTTGGTATAATCAGCTTCAGGAGTATAAGAAAAGGCAAATTCACCGTTTTCGTCAATCATTGCCATTTTTCCATTCACATTTCCAAATACATCACCACTGTAATCAATGGAATTATCGGCATGAAGTTTTTCTGCAATTTTGTAGCGAAATGAAGTCTCCAGCGTGAGTTCTGTACCGTTAAACAAATTGGGGTTGTTCGACTGAGGTTCCAAAACAGCAACAGTACCATCCTCGGTAACCAGGTAAAGTTGGTTAAAAACCGGACGATTGCCTGTTAAACCGGAAATCTCAGACGAAGATGTCCCTTTCAAAATATTTCGGGCAACGAGGTTAACCTGCACTTCTGCATCGTCTGACTGATTGCTTAACAACGGCACGAAAACGGACTGTGTTACTTCATAATCATCTCCAACGAGCGGTATTTCGCCAGATGTAAGGACTCTGCCTTCTGATTCCACCTCATAAAAAAGCGTGGTTAGCATGGTAGCCGGATCGGTAATTCTTGCTGCCAGTATTACTGAATCGCCGAAAGTAAAGTTTTCGGGAGAAAATGTTGCCGATTCAATAACCGGTGTAGATTCTTTTCGGGGACCAAACTCATCTTCACACGATAAAAAAAAGATGGCCATGATCCCGGTAATGATGAATAATTTATACATCGTATTCATATTTTACTCTTTTTGATTTTTACGTTGCCAAAATTAATATCCCGGATTCTGAACAAGATTCGGATTCTGGTCGATAACATCCTGCGGAATTGGCAGAATATATGACAAGCTGGTAAATGGATAAACCTGTGCCGGTCTGCCTTCATCTTTATCATATACCGCATTCATTACTTCTTCCACCTTGTCGAGGCGAACTAAGTCGAACCACCGTTGTCCTTCCATTGCAAGCTCCAGCCTTCTTTCTTTGAGGTAGGCTTCCATAATGGCTTCACGGCTTGATGAAGCTGATGCAGGGAGGTTATTTAAACCTGCGCGTTGCCGGGTTTGATTAATAATTTGAGCAGCACCTGTAAAGTCACCTTTAGCTATTAAAGCTTCAGCTTTTAGCAAAAGAATATCGGCATACCGCAGCTTTATAATGCTGTTGTACCCACTGCGGCATTTATACATAAACGCATAATTGTTTGCCGGATAATAAACATTCCAGTCGGACTCATAAAAAACGACGGTTTCTTCGTAGCGCTTATCTCCCGGTTCACTTTGGAAGGTTTTAATTAAATCCCTCGAAGGGGTAATCCACTTCAACCAGGTAAAATAAAAATTCCAATCCTCCAGCGGGCGCCCAAACATCCAGGTTACCCAGTTTTTATTTCCAGGGAAAAACTGCGCTTCGAAAATGGATTCAGAAGTGTTTCGCGCTTTTGCTTCAATTGCACGGTTTTCGTTTGATGGAGGAAGGGTTGGATCAGTTAAAGTAACACCAAACAAATCACCAAAATCTTCAACCAGCGCAAAACCATCTGCAGCAAGAGCATCGGCATATTGAATAACTTTGTCGTAATCGCGCAAAGGTTTTTCCGCATAAACCTTTGCCAGCATTGCCCGCGCAACTGATTTTGAAAAAGCTGTTTTATCGGCCGGATCATTATTCGGGGCGTATTCCAAACCTTCCAGAAGGTCAGTTTCAATTTGCTGATAAATAGTTAAAGCATCTGTCTGCGGAGGAAAGTAAGCCGGATAAACTTCTTCTATGGTTTCTGAGGTAATATCGCCTGCAGATGTTGTTACCAGCGGAACATTTCCCCATATTCTCACCATATCGAAATAGATCATTGCCCTCAGAATTTTTGCTTCAGCTTTAAACTGTTGTTTTTCAGCTTCTGTAAGAGCCGGATCATCCACTTCGTCAATGTTAACGATCATCCGGTTTGCCTGGGCAATGTTACCCATGTGGCCGTTCCAGTCGCGTTTCAAGTTGGTATTCGAACCTTCAATGGAATTTACTTCAAACGGGGTTGTCTCAGCATTTGGAGAACCAGCATATGCATTATCCGAATGAGATTCAGCAAGTAACAGCATGTCGAGATACCAATGCTCCTGGCCATTTTTATATAAATTCAGTAATGTTTGCCTGTGCGACAAAACAGCTGCTTTATCTTTAAATACTACCTGAACACTGTCTTCACTTAATCCTTCTGTTACATCCGAATAGGTATCAATCGGATCGTAATCCAATGAGCAGGAAGCAATTAAGGATGCAAAAAGTGCATATATTAAAATTTTTGATTTCATTTTCTTCATGTATTAAAATTCAACATTCACACCAAAAACAAACGTTTTACTGTGCGGGTAAGTGCCCCAGTCAATACCCTGAACCGCTCCACTGTTTCCCCACTGGTTTACTTCGGGATCCATTCCGCTGTACTTAGTAATTGTAAACAAGTTACTTGCAGTTACGTAAGGTTGCAACCGGGAAATTCCGGCCCGGGTTAAAGCTGCTCCTTTAATGTTGTACGAAAAAGTCACGTCTTTTAGCCGAAGATAACTTCCGTCTTCAATAAAAAAGCTTGAAGGTTGCAGGTTAAATCCTGCCTTTGGAACGTCAGTAATTTGTCCAGGAGTGCGCCAGCGTTTCAGTACTTCAACCGATTGGTTTTTCAGGTCGTACATTCCCTGGGTGTCCCCTTTCGAAGCATTGAATATATCATTTCCAACCGAGCCCTGAATAAATACATTCAGGTTAAAACCTTTATACGAGAAGGAATTGGTTAATCCATAGATAAAAAGAGGATTCGGGTCGCCAATATACGTTTTATCCGAAGCGGTGATTTTCCCGTCTTCATTGATGTCGCGGTACATTAATTCTCCGGTTTCCGAGTCAACACCATCGCTGATGTAACCATAAAATCCGCCCAGCGAACGTCCGGGCTCATTGCGCACCACACGGGTTTGGTGAAAAGCATCTGTAGTTTCGGCATCGTAGTATATTTGCTGCAATTCGAGGCTTTTCAGTTCATTTCTGTTAAATGAAATATTAAAATCTGTATTCCAGGTAAAAGCGCCGGTGAAATTCCGTGAATTGGATGAAAATTCAAAACCACGGTTCAGCATTTCACCTTCATTTCTGACTATACTGCTTGCGGCAGCCGCACCTGATGGTAAGGAAACGTGCATTAACATGTCGGTGGTATATTTGGAATAATAATCCATAGCCAGGGTCAACCTGTCGCTGAACATTGTTGCGTCCAGACCGACATTAAACTGAGTAGTCGTTTCCCACGTCAGGTCTTGTGTACGAAGGTTTGCCTGTGTAATTAGCGGCACTGCATCTTCTCTGCCGGTTTCGAACCAGGGCTGGCGGCTGATGTTGTAGCGCTGCAGGTAGGCATAGTCACCCACACCCGACTGGTTTCCGGTTTGTCCCCAACCTCCCCTGATTTTCAAATCGTCGAGCCAGGTAAAATCTTCCATGAAACTTTCAGACGACAAACGCCAAGCTGCCGAAGCAGAAGGAAATGTTCCCCAACGATGGTCCGGGTGCAGTTTGGATGAACCATCCTGACGAACATTTACTGTAACCAGATATTTACTCTGATAGTTGTATGAAAGGCGTCCGAAGAAAGACATGATACCCCAGGCCGAAGCGCTTGAGCCGGTATTGTCCCATGCTATCTTATTTGCAGCATTCAACGTATGAATATAATCGTCTATAAAATGTGACCCGTTGACATAACTTTGCGACCATTGTGAATCAGTCCAGGACGAACCAATCATCCCTTCAAAATTATGGTGTTCTGCAAAAGTGTTCTTATAAGTAAGCACATTGTCGAACACTAAAAGTGTATTCATACTCCGTGTATCCCAGGCATTTCCCCAGTCGTTACGATCGGCACCGTGCACCGGAGGAGTAAAACCTGTAACTTTTCCGTTCCGGCGGTCTAATGTAAATGACGATTTCAGATCCAACTCAGGAAGAAAGGTAATTGTACTGCTACCCGAAGCAATTAAGCGGGTTTCATGGTTCAGGTTATTTTTATTGTTCTCAATCGATTCGATGGGATTGGTAATGTTTTGTCCGAAAAACACACGGTTGTACAATCCTGTGTTTTCATCGATAATGTTAGCAGCAGTGGGAAGATTCACAACAGCCAGGACCACACCTCCGCGGTTTGAACCCTGTCCGGTTGTAATTCCGTTGTTTGAGTTATCAGAATACGATGTATTCAATCCAAATTTAAGCCAGTCGCGTACCTGACTTTCCACATTGCTCCTGAAATTATACCGCCGGAAGTAGGTTGAACTCAGGATTCCTTTCTCATCAAGAAAACCGCCGGATATAAAATAGCGTGTTTTCTCATTTCCATCAGACACCTGCAACTGGTAGTTTTGGGTAATTCCAGTACCGTACACTTCATTGAACCAGTCGGTTCTGTCTGCAGTACCAGCAGGAATAGCACCCGGTCTCAGTTCGTCCATTAAATCTTTGTACTGTGAAGCATTTAACGACTTGATTTGATTGGCGACCTGGTTTACACCATACTGGACGTTTGCCGAAACTTTTGCTCCTGTACCAGCCTGTTTGGTCGTGATGAGGACTACACCGTTTGCAGCACGTGAACCGTAAATGGCTGCCGAAGAAGCATCTTTAAGGATCTGGATATTGGCAATATCCATTGGAGAGAGGAAGTTGATGTTGTCAACCGGCACGCCATCGACAACATAAAGCGGATCGTTGCTGCCATTAAATGAGGTAGCCCCCCTCACTCGCACAACCATTCCAGCACCGGGTGCGCCACTGGGACGATAAACGTTAACACCGGCTGCTTTACCCTGAATAGCCTGTGCGGCTGAAACAATAGGCCGTTCATCCAAATCTTGCACAGAAACACTAGAAACAGCTGTGGTTACATCTTTTCTGGTAACTGTCCCATAACCTATTACCAACACATCATCAATCAGTTTTTGATCCTCTTCCAGAACCACATTAATTTCCCGACGGGTTCCAACAGTAATTTCCGCTGTGGTAAATCCAATGTAGGAAAACACCAAAACAGCATCGTTGTTCTGAACTTCAATTTGGTAATTGCCATTAAAGTCAGTTATAACACCCTGTAGCGTTCCTTTAACAACAATATTTACACCCGGTAACGGTTCGCCTGAGGCGTCGGTTACCAAACCGCTCACGTTTATGGTGTTTTGGGCATTAGCAATCAGGTTAAAGCCAAAAAACAACAACACATAAACAAGAGGGATTTTCATTTTAAAGAAAATTGTTTTCATAGATAAACTTTATTTTATGGTCTCTGTTTTAAATATGTTTTACTCACAAATACTACAAATATACCCAGAACATTTCCGCACTTCGAATGGTGTAAAAACAAAGTGGAATACCCGATAGATATTATGGGATTAAGTTGCTTAAAAACAACACACTAAAGCCAGACCAACCACAAAAAAAAGTGGAATAAAAAAGAAGCTGAAGTTTTATATTCAGCTTTCGAAATTTGACTTTTATCAGTTTACCGGATAGTCATAATCATCTCTTCAAATTCATCGCGGTAAATGGTTTTGCTTTTTATTTTGGCCCGGTAGTTATATATCGTATTTACTGAATAACGCAAAAAATCGGCTATTTGCGAGCTGTTTTTAATACCGAGACGGATTAATGCCAGAATTCTCATCTCTACATTTAACAACTCATCATTTTTCAACTCAATCTTTTCTTCTTCTACAAAAAGTTCATTAACCTTCTCCACAAAATGGGGGAAAATTTGAAGGAAAGCTTTGTCAAAATTCCGGTACAACTCCTCAATTTCCCCGTCCATCATATCCTGTGAACGAATTTCGCCAAGAAGTTCAGCAATTTGCCCTGCAGTTACCTTCTTATTTACCATTCTTCTGAAGCCATCTAATTTGTCGATATAGGTAGAACAGAGTTCAATGAAATGTCCGATATACTGCTCTTTAATCAAATTTGACTCAGAAAGATTACTGTTTGCAGCGTGCAATTTACTGTTTACCTGCTCCAACTCAATGTTCAGTTTTTTAAGATTTTCGTTTGCCTCCTGCAAGTTCCTCCGCGCTGCTGTAAGACGTTTCATCTGGCTGTAAATGTAAATGAGTGCACCAACCAACAAAACAACCAATGCGCTGATCACAATAAGATAGCGTTGAAGTTGCATATTCTTTCTTTCCACTGTTGCCTGGTAGGTCATGTCTATGAGCGAAAGAATTACCGCGCTTTGCAAACTCCTGAGGCGCGCATTGAATACAACCGTTTCATTCCAGGAAAAACGAATATAGTTGTGCGCACGTTCTATTTCGCCTTCACCATACAGAATTTCAGCCAGCATCCAGAGTGAGGCATGGTCTTTTGTTGAAGAGGTAATATCGGACAACGCTGAAAGTGCCAAAAAATACTTCTCACCTTCCCTATCTCCCGCTTGTCGATAAGTGAAAGACCGGTTGTAGCAAGCAATGGCAAATGCACGTGTCCCCACTTCGCTTTTCTTCAAACTGATGTTGTTTATTTTAAGGGCTTCTTCATAGCTTCCGGCATTTCGTAAATCTGCTTCTTTTATTGAATAGTACAACTCGTCATCCGGAGAAAGCGAATTATTCAAAGAATCACTATACTGATTTGATATTTCCCAATACCGCTGAGCCATTCTGCTGTTTTGTGTATAATAAGCCAATTCTGAATAAACATGTCTGTAGGTATCGTAATAATCGATGAGTAAACTTTCAGGAAGATCACTTCTTTGAATTAAACTAATCATATCTGCAGCTTCTTTGTACATCCCGGTTGAAGCCATCAAATAAGCCAGATGCAACTTGCTTTGAAACAAAAGTCCGGTGTCGTTCAAATGCTCAGCTAATTCGATATTCTGGTTCTTGTAATAGATTGCTGAATCCAGTATATATGGACGGTATTCTTCAAAAAGCATTGCGTTCAGGTTATACTCTTCAACCGTATTGTTTTGAACTTCACTTAACCTGCCTTTCAGTCCTTCTATACGCCGCTCTTTTTGCATGGTATAGATCTCGTTTTTCTTTATCGCATCATCAAGTTCAAGCAGCAACGAATCTAAGGGGTATTGCCCATAAACAATGCCTGGAATAAAAATTAATATATACACCAACTGCTTAAATTTCATGGCAAAATTTACTTCTCCTTATTTTCTGTAAAATTAACACGATTTTTTTAAAGGGTCCGCTCAAAATTTTAATACATGGTGTTTAACATTACCAACAGTTTTTTACAAATCATAATTAAACTGTCCAAAATCACCGGATAGTTTACCATAATGGGGAAACCACCCCCGGTCTTTTGCTACAAAATTCAAGGAAGCTGGAAGAATATTTTTCTGTTCGATCTGAAACATTTTATGTTACTGACAACCAGGAGTTATTTGATGGATCGGGCAAATTGGCGGCATAGAATTCGGATCTTAGTACTAACTGATTTAAGTAAAGATATGATTATCAGCCTCATATTCGTAGGTTCAAATCCTGCCTGGGAGCAAATAAAAGCATTAGCGTTATATGAAAAATTTCATATAGCGCTTTTTTGTTTTACATGTTTCATTATCATAATCCCTTTACTTTGTTTTAATGTGTATAAGATTTGAATTACGATTAAATTAACTTCTCCTTTTATTTTAATTTTTATTCAAAATCTAAACTAACACAATATTTATTCTTAGATTAGCTATAAAAATGAAATCCTATATTGCAGGTAAAATAGTAAGTCAGGGGCATTATAAAAGTTTTCAGCCTAATCCTATAAACCGCCAATGGCTTGTGGATGACATGCAGTTACTTAATCTACTAAGCAAAGCTGATCGTTCACTGGGGCGACTTGACATGTACTCTGAATACGTCAACATTGAACTCTTTATCCGGATGCACATTGTCAAAGAAGCAACACAATCTTCGAAAATTGAAGGAACCAGAACCAATATGGAAGAGGCTTTTTTTGATAAAAAAGATGTAGCCACAGAAAAACGAGATGATTGGGAAGAAGTACAAAACTATATCAGTGCAATGAATGAAGCAGTACAACAGCTTCATAAACTGCCCTTTTCATCAAGGCTTATCCGCCAGACGCACCAAATTTTACTTCAGGGAGTAAGGGGAAAGCATAAAAATCCGGGAGAATACCGCCGTAGTCAAAACTGGATAGGAGGTGCTTCAATTAATGATGCTGTATTTATTCCACCAGTTCATACCTCTGTTCCTGAATTAATAAGCGACATCGAATTCTTTGCCAATGATGAATTAAATCCATTACCCGATTTACTTAAAGTTGCCATTATCCATTACCAGTTTGAAACCATTCATCCTTTTCTGGATGGGAATGGAAGAGTAGGCAGGTTATTGATAACTTTATATTTGGTAAGCAAAGGTATTTTGAAACAGCCAATACTATACCTGTCTGATTTTTTTGAGCGGCATCGTTTATTATATTATGATAATTTAATGCGGGTCCGTACCCATAATGATATGGACCAGTGGTTAAAGTTTTTCCTGACCGGGGTGATTGAGATTTCAAAAAAAGGAGTGGATACATTTGATGGCATCCTGCAATTACAACGTATCTTGGAAACTAAAATTCAGTCACTTGGCAGCAGGAGCAATGAAGCAAGAAAGGTAATTGATTATCTATATTCACAACCAATTACAGATGCCTTAAAAATTGGAAAGGTAACCGGCAAATCAAAGGCCACAAACTATAAACTCATAAACGACCTGGAAAGACTAAATATCTTAAAAGAAATTACCGGAGCTCAACGAAATAAGCTTTATGCCTTCAGTGATTACCTGGCACTGTTTAGAAATGAATAAGGAAAAGTTGATTAGCTCAATTGGATAATTGGAAGAACAGTGATGTATAGGTGCTGGAATAACGTTTAAATAAATTGGCTCCATTAACTCATTAATAGCTCACAAATGGATTCATCTGAGAAGTAAGGAATTTAATTTAAGTTAGGTGGTAATTCACACCAAACTTTCCAATTTAGGTTGCAACTTCCGACTATCAGGGGAGCCACCTATATAAAAGTATTAGCGTTATATGAAATTTTCATGTAACGCTTTTTTTGTTTACTACCATCCTAAATTTAACTTCCTTTGCGTATTGATGTGTATATTTGTTGTTTATATGACAAGTAAAAATTACATATTATCTCTGCTGAAAGAAAAAAAAGCGGATCTCTCTGCAAAAGGCATCCTTGCAGTAGGACTTTTCGGCTCATATGTCCGTGGTGAACAAACCGAACAGAGTGATATAGATATACTTGTTGATTTTGATCCTGAAAAGGAAACCTTCGATAACTTTATGGCTGTTTATGAACTGCTGGAAAATTTATTCCAGAATACAAAAGTCGAAGTAGTAACCAGGAATGGCTTAAGTCCATACATTGGTCCGAAAATTCTTAATGAGGTTCAGTATGTATAAAGAACCACTGGAATACCTTAAGCATATCAGGGATGAATGTTCTTACATTTTGTCAGTAATTCCTGAAGATTTTTCAAAGGATACATTTATTTCTGATGAAACTCTCAAGAGAGCTGTTGTCAGAAGTCTTGAAATAATTGGTGAAGCAACAAAAAAAATTCCGGCGGATTTTAAATATAAATGGAATTCAGTTCAATGGAAATATATGGCAGGAATGCGGGACAAGTTAATCCATGATTACATAGGAATTAATTATTCCATAGTTTGGGATGTGGTAAAAAATAAAATACCTGAACTTTATCCCCAGATAATTGAAATTATTGAAAAAGAATAAAATTTAGGTTGCAACTTCCATCTGTCAGGGGAGCCACACAGGGCAAGAGGTCATTTTAATCTCATTCAATCGATTATTTCAAAGGTATTCGATTGAATTTGAATACAAATTTCGACCTCTTTTTTTGTGCCCGATTTTTTGAAAACCTTGCTGGCGTTGAGAAGTACCTGTACCCGTTTGTGAATTCGTAGGTTGCAACCAGGGAGCTAAGAATGAATGATTTGAAACAAACGAAAACAACGCAAATAAACTTCAGCCGCTTGAAAACAAGCATAAAGATGCTTTATTTCTTTTTTAAATATTTTTAATCAACTGGTAATAAAATCCAATTGCCCGTCTGTAATTCTCAATACTGATCCTTTCATTCAGTCCATGAATTCTTGCCAGATCCTCCTGATATGTAATAATAGGTGCAAATCTGTAAATGTTAATGCTTACTACCGAATAATGCCTGCTGTCTGTTGCTCCCAACACCAGCATAGGATTTACTATAACTTCAGGAAATACTTCCTTTATGGTTTTATGTATAATTTTAAAACCTGCTTCTTCAACAGATGATACGGGTGAGGGTTCGTTGCCATTGCCATTATCGACTACTTTAACCCTGTCATCTGAGATAACTCTGTTAAGGTGCTGAATGATGTCACCGGATGTTTCTCCGGGCATAATTCTGAAATTTACTACTGCTTCGGCTTTCGTCGGAACGACATTGTCTTTTATCCCCGCCTTCAGGATTGTAGGTGAAGTTGTAGTCCTGATGACAGCATTTGTGGCATTACCACCTTCAAAAACTTTCAGAATAAGTCCCTCGAACAACCAAAGATTGGCAAAAACCATTCTGGGCAAAAACGGCATTTCCGGTCCGGTATAACGCATGAATTCTTTTGTCGGTCCTGATATATCTGCCTTCAATGGCTTTTTGCTGATTTTGTACAGTGCATTGGTAAGTACAGTAACAGAAGATTCTTTTTCAGGATAGGAAGAATGGCCTCCTTCCATTTCCACTGTCAGTGTTGCCGACATGTACCCCTTTTCAGAAACTCCAATGGATGCTACAGGTTTATTGATCATGGGTGCAATTCCCACGGTAATATTGTGTCCTTCATCCAGAACAAACTCTGCGTTCACTCCTCTTTTTTGAAGCGTATTTGCAATAATCCTTGCTCCTTGTCCACCGATTTCTTCATCATGTCCGAAGGCAAGTAAGATGGTCCGTTCAGGCTCATAATTTTCTTTAATAAGTCTTTCAACCGCCTCACAAATGGCAATCATAGGTCCTTTATCATCAAGAGTACCTCTCCCCCAGATCCAGGTACCATCATCAGCTCCCGAAAAGGGCGGCTGTACCCAGCTACCGGCTTCCTCAGCAGGAACCACATCCATGTGAGCCATCAGGATTACCGGCTTTAAATCAGGGTTTCTGCCCTGCCATGTATATAAAAGGCTTATCTCTGAGAGAACCTCTTTTTTCAGGGTGGCATGAATATACGGATAGGATTCTTCAAGAAATCGATGGAATCCACTAAAGGCCTGGGAATCGATGGGTAAATCCAGCTCATATGAAATGGTGGGAAAAGTTATTGCCTTTGAAAGGTTTGCCACACTTTCCATCCCAAAATCAGGTGGAGTTACAGGTTCAACCTCAATCTGCATTGACCGGAATGTGAGGGTCTTAATAATGATGATTAGAATTAAAGCGATGAATAATCCCAATAGAACACGAAGAATCTTTTTCATTGTTGAAGGTGTTATTATCGATTTGAATAAGCCTGTTCAGGATTCAACCTGGATCTTACGACCGATGTATTTATCAACTTCTTTCTCAAGCAGAGGCAACGGCATTGACCCGTTTCCAAGAATCACATCGTGAAACTCAGGAAGGCTGAATTTATCGCCCAGAGCATCCATTGCTTTTTGACGAATTCTCAATATTTCAATCATGCCTATTTTGTAGGCACAAGCCTGGCCCGGTATAACGATGTACCGCTCAACTTCTGCTTCAATATCGCTTAACTGAAGGCCGGTATTTTCAACCATATATTCTATAGCTTCTTCACGTAACCATCGTTTATGATGGATACCTGTATCCACAACCAGGCGTACTGCACGGAATAATTCAAAATCAAGTCTTCCAATGTTGGAATAAGGATCCTCTTGAAGCCCCAGTTCCCAGGCAAGATACTCTGCATACATTGCCCACCCCTCCTCATAGGCAGTAAAGGGAATAAACTTACGGAATAACGGAACTCCTCTTAATTCCAGTTGGAGTGCTATTTGAAAATGATGACCTGGAATTGCTTCATGATAAGCCAGTGTTGCCATATTATATTTATGGTGTTCTGAAATATTCCGTTCATTGACAAAAAACACCCCTGGCCTTGATCCATCGGCTGCAGGTGGATAATAATAAGCCCTGGCAGAGTTGGCCTCCTTGAATTCCGGCACCCTTTTTACCTCAACCCCAGCTTTAGGCTGTCGGTTAAATGCTTTGTTCAGATATTCTTCAGTATGGTCAAGAATGGACTGATAATCCTTTAGAATTTGTTCATAAGAGTCCTTTACATCCGGATAAATAAATCTTTCCTCCAGCGAGAGTTGTGTCATTAACTGCCTGAAGCTGTTTCCAGCCGGATAACCAAGTTCTGTCAAAATTACCATCATCTCTGACTGTATACGGGCTACTTCTTTTAATCCGATTTGATGGATTTCTTCAGCACCCATATCAGTTTGTGTGTTGCTCTTAAGTAGGTACTGATAAAATGCATCTCCATCTGGAAACTTCCATACACCATCATCGGTTGTTGCCTTTGGATAAAGCCTTTCAAAATAGCTGATTAATGCACCATAAGCGGGAAATACCGATTGCTCAATTTCATATTTTACCTCAGCAAGATAACTTTCATGCCTGGCTGAATCAATCGTTGAGAATTTCAGTTTTTCTTTGAAAGAATCATAAAGAATATTTTCCTCAATCCTACCGCTTATAAAATTCTGCATCTCCTTTAAAACCTTCTCTATTACAAATCGTGGCGGAATGATGCCCATTTCTTTCCGCTTCTCAAGGCCTTCAAGTACCTGGCTGAACTTAACAGGAAACTTTGAAAGCCGTATCAAGTAGTGCCTGGCATCTTTTTCATCATTTATCCGGTGAAAGCTGTCCATAAAGGATGGCAGTCTGCTCTGGATTCCAAAACTCTGATTGACCGGATAATTATGGTACTGCCAGGACTTTCCATCCAGCAGGTCAACAAGATACCAGTTCAGGATATCATAGGAAAGCTTTTGCTGGTCATTAAGCCTTCGGTAATTATACCGCATAAGTGTTTGGTGCGAATTCTCATACAGTTCAAACCGCTCCTCCTCATCTTTGAGGCTGACATCAGTAAGTTTACTGTTAAAATAACGGACAGGTAATCCCAGCTGACTAATGAGTTCAGGTTGGTCAAGTATGATCTCTGCAAATGCCTTTTGGTAAAACAAATTGATGCTGAATGGCTTGAACCAGATAATATTCACAAGTAATAGAACTGCTGCGAGCAAAACACTAAAAAAACCGATGCCGATAATTTTAAACAGCTTTTTCATATTTCAAATGATTTCACTAGTGTCCGACTAAAGTAAATTAAAAGAAGGTACTCCCTTTCGGTTTCCCTTCAGATGTTGTAAAATTGTTCTTGGCAAAACTTTTATACAACATGAGTAAAAATACAGAAATAAAATTTGT
>JAEYNZ010000028.1 GCA_023412195.1 Bacteroidota bacterium | reverse complement strand
TAAGGGCATGGGTAAATTTATTATGATGCCCCAGGAGGGTAAAAAATATTTTGCACTGATTGATAATCACCCTTCTTTCAGCTATAGCTTTGAGCCTGCCCGGGCTGATGGGATCAGTCTGAGCAGCAAAACCGATGGTAATTACCTCTTGTTTACACTAACCAGGAACCTGAAGGTTGTTCAGCCCCAGGAATTTTTACTGATAGCTGCACACAAGGGTACTGAACTGTTCAGTTCGCAGGTTACCATGACTGAATTCCAGCAGGCGATGCGCCTTTATAAAGGTCTTTTTCCTCTGGGCATCTCACAGGTTACATTGTATGATAAAATGGGGCAGAAAGTAGCTGAACGGCTGGTTTTTGTGAGGAATGCCAATGACCCGAAGATCAGGGTGGCTGTCAGCAAAACCGATTTCAGGACCCGTGAGGCTGTTAAAGTTTCACTTGAATCGCTGCTGCCGGAAGATGATACCATTCATTCCGCTGTTTCAATCAGTGTTGTCAATGAAGATTATTTCAGTTCCGGTGGCAACAACCTGACCTTGAAAAGCTATCTGTTGCTGGATTCTGAACTGAAAGGATCCATTGAATCACCTGCATTCTTTTTTGAAGATGAGGCAGGCCTCACTGCCGATGAAAAACTCGACCTGGTGATGATGGTAAATGGCTGGCGAAGCTATTACTGGAACGAACTGGAAAAATTTGCAGGAGCAGAACTGCCGCACTGGGCCGACTATGGATTGACCATCGAAGGCAGGGTAACCCGGTTGTGGGGGGGTAAACCTGTTGATTATGGCAAAGTGGTGCTGGGGCCGTTTTCACGGAATTTTTTATTTGAAGAAGCAGCCACCGACGAAAACGGGCGGTTCAGTTTTGATAAGTTATACCTGAAGGACTCAGCCCTGATCATGATCAATGCGGAAACAAAAAACAGGAGCAAACGTACAGAAATTGACATTATTCAACCCATGGGATTTGATTCGCTGGTTTCACCAGGGTTCATTCAAAATATGTCATCAGACATATCCGTTCCGCTTAAGTTTTATCGCGAAATTTATCACCGCCGGGTAGCTGAACAGGAATACTTTAAGGAACTGGGAAGTATCCTTCTCGATGAGGTGAATATAGAAGGAAAACAAGTGTCTCGAACCGAAGACCATTTCAGGCTTTATGGTGAACCAGACCACTCCTTTACCATTACTTCCGACGACTGGACTTATGCCAATATCCTTGATTACCTGCAGACAAAGGTGCCGGGACTGGTTATTACTGGTGATGAAGTACGCATCAGGGCGGGCTATGGAAATCCGCTGCTGCTGCTCGATGGAATCGAAACTACATGGGATTATATCAAATATACACCCATAGGAGATGTCGATAAAATTGAAATCCTTAAAAATTCGGCACTCATGGCAGTCTATGGCTCAAGAGGTGGGAACGGTGTAATTGCAATCCTGACGAAAATGGGGAGAGGAGATATGTACAACGACTTCACAAGATTTGTACCTGGCAGAATTACACCACGTGTACAGGGATTCCAGCAACCCCGCCAGTTTTATTCCCCCAGGTATACCATCGCTGAAGTAAATGACCCTAAACCAGATTACAGGCCCACATTGTACTGGAATCCGGAGGTGGATATGAAGAGCGGGGATGCCGGAATTGAATTTTTCACTGCTGACAACCTGGCCCGTTACAGGGTCATTGTAGAGGGTATCAGCAGAACAGGTAAAATTATTCAGGGATCTGCCCTGTTCACCGTGTCTGTTCCACGGAATTAACCTTCCATCTGCTGCGGATTAAAATCGGACATAAAAAAAGCCTCACCGGGCTTTCCCTTTTCCACAGCCTCCAGATATGCCTGTCCTGCAAGGCTGGCAGATGGATAAGGTGTAGGATCCATGCCCATCAATGATGCTGATTCAGCAACCAAAGGCGGATGGATGACAAGTACTTTCTTTTTCCCTGTAAGTTCAAGTGCCAGTGCCCGGGTAAAACCTTCAAGCGCCAGGTTTACCATGGCTATGGCCGATGTTCCCGGAAAAGGGTTATAAGCAAATATCCCTCCTGTGATCACGATCGAACCTCCGGCATTCAGGTATGGCAATCCTTTCTGAACCAAATAAACCTGTCCCATCAGTTTGCTGTTCAGCGAGTGTTTAAAGTCGTCAGCCGATAATTCTTCAATTCTGCCCATGGCTGCATACCCTGCAGCACTCACAATCACATCCACTTTACCTGTCTCCTTTAACAACTCTTCCACCGTTTCTGGCTTTTCAAGGTTTGCTTTCACTCCGCCGTTCCTGGACGATTCTATTACTTCATAACCCGCCACGGAAAACGCTTTAACAACTTCACGGCCGATGGTGCCTGTTGCTCCGATTACAATTGCTTTCTTCATGTGCATTTTAAGTATTTTGACGTGAATAAAAAAGGAGATCCGGTCTCCTGCAGTTAAAAAACAGTATTTGAATAATATATGGAAACACGTGTTTGGATTATAATGTTGAATGTACTACCACAAATACTTCCATTTTTCCATGTAAAACAGCCATTCTTCCATTTTTTTTTAATGGTAAGTGAAGTAATTTGCTACTCAAATTAAGATATAAGTATCTTAAAATACTTATATGAATATTTACCGGGTACACAAACATAATACTTCACTTTAAAATTACTTGCTATGAAACACTTATCCAAATTATTTCTGATTTTTGCCGTAACCGCCGGACTTGCATTTCTGCAGTCGTGCGAAAAAGAATCTTTTCTTCAGGAAGCTTCAACAGATATACTGGCCGATGTTGAACTGAAAAATGCTGATGGAACGCGCACCTTCTACGGTCCTGCCACTTCAATAGGTAAAGGGGTAGCCCGGGCATGGGTTAAGGAAGATGCAAATGGCAACCCAGTTGAGGTCGGCCTCGACCTTACAGAAAAAGCACTCGAAAATCTTCCGCATGAAATGGCAAACTTTGTTTTACCTTTTCACAAAAACAAAGGGAAACATTTTTACGATCATGTTTACCTTGGATGGGGTCCAATGGGCCATGAGCCGCCAGGAGTTTATGACTTACCCCATTTCGATGTACATTTCTACATAACCACTTCGGCTGAACGTGAAGCCATCGGATTTTCGCCTTTCAGTGTTCCGGTTGATCCGAAGTATGCTCCTCCGGCATATCTGCTCGCTGACCCGGTTGTACCTCAAATGGGGTCTCACTGGATTGACCTTCTGGCCCCTGAACTTGATCCGGCTTCAGGAAAAATTTTTGAACATGTATACATTCTTGGGTCACATGAGGGAGAATTTATTTTCTGGGAACCCATGATTACACTTGATTTCCTTCTTTCCAAACCCAATATCACAGTGCCTGTGCGCCAGCCATCAGAATGGCAGCGCGACGGCTGGTATGCCACTGCATACCGGGTAAAGTATTCTGATAAGCCCGGAACTTATACCATTGCCCTCACAGGCCTGACCTGGCGCAGCGGAAGTTAGGCGTACCAGAACAGAACCTGGAAAAACAGCAGGCCTGCCGGAATTTCCGGCAGGCTTTATTTATGCATTGAACCTAATGATCTATTTTTACCGCAACCTGATTTCAATTTCTAAGATTTTCCCTCTTCTTCAATTCCCCCTGATCATTCATTTCCTGAAACCCGTTATGTTCTTCTCAACGAGGGGTCAATTATAGGTCAACCATAGGTTAAATTCGAAAATAATTGAATTTAATCTGGACTTGGTATATAGATGGTATGAAGTTGATCAGGGGGAGCAGGGTAGGGAACAGGGCTGAAGTTTTCAGCATTATTACTTAATAAAGTCAAAGAGGTTCATTATTTCAAGATCTTCAACTTTTTTAAAATCTTTTATATTTTGTATAAGATTTCAGGATTATTTACCAATGCAGTAGCAGCTATAATAGCATCAGTAAGTTATATTTCATGCTTATAGTGTATTTCGGCAGTTTTATATTTGGTTTATTACCTCAGGCTGCAAAATGAGATAGCTCAATTCCATTTGATAAAATTTCAGCAACCACATGCAGAATTCGTATTTCACGATTTTCTCTTCAATACCTCGCGCATTCTGGCTGACAAACTGAAACTGCAACGAAAAACACCGGAGCATGCAAAGCTTTGCCCTGTTGCTCCGGTTAAAACAATAATTAATAACTTATAAAAACATAAGTGGCTTTTTACGGCCAAATGAAAAAGCAGAATGTATATTTATATTATGCAGGATGTCAAACTTCTACAACAGAGTTGGTTTGATCAGGGCCTGTATTATTGGGTACCTGGCTGTCGGCTTCCGGGTCATTGCGCCATTCCGAATCGTTTACAAGAAGCTTATACTGGTATGATTTTCCGGCCGGTAAGCTTATTGTTTGGGTAAATACGCCCGATTTCAGTTTCTTCATGGGCTCGCACTGGACGTCCCAGTCGTTAAACTCGCCAGGAATTCTTATAACCGATACATTTTCAGTGTCTTTTTTGACACTGAAGGTGACTTTGCAAACTTTATTATTTTTCAGATACTGTTTTTTTAAACTCATAGTTATTTGGATTAATAATGAAACATTTCTGGTGTTTTAACCATGATTCCGGTAAAATTTACCTCTTCAACCTGAAATAAACTAAAATGTTCATTCACAAGGCTTGATTTTATCATGAAAGATATTCACCTGTTATCAACAGCAGGGTTTTCCCGTTTGAGCGTTTCACCTGTTAAGGTCTATTTGCAGTGGCTGGTTCATATTATTTACCGCCCCTGAAATCGAACCAAAGTTTTACCGGATACAATTCATCGCCGTTATGTCCTCCATAAATACCTTTCTGACTGGCAGGGCCAAGTTTTTCGGCCTGCTTGAATTTTGTACCGATGGCAGGTATTTCATAAAGAAATGAAATATCACCTTCCGGAAATGGGGGATGGGTGCCACCAGCTACATGTTTTGGTTTCTCAGGTTTGAATAACTGAATGAACAGGTTGGGTGTTTCGGAAAGGATTGTGATGGGCGTTTCGGTGGTTTGAAGCGTTGCCCAATACAGGTTCCCGTGGTAGCCCTTGAATTCGGGGTAAACGAGATTAGTGAATGTTTCGCCTGTAACCGTGTTGTTATATTCCTTTTCCCAGACTCCCATAATATGGCCTTTACGGCGGTTTTTCCATACCCTGTATGGTCCTTGTCCCATCCACCGTATGCCGGTGCATTTTTCTTCGGGATAATTAAAGGAGATGCCGATAAAATCAACATTGTTCATCCTGTTTTTCAGCGGACTCGCCTCCAGGTGCAGCAGGCCGTCCGGGGTCATTGTCCATGTCGTTTTTTCAGGATAGCTGTTTGAATAAATATCGAACCTGAAGCTTCCGTCGTCGTTTTTACCCCAGTCAGTGCGTGTAATTTCAGGTTCAACACCTGCAGGTACCGGCCCTCCTGTGAACGACAAATTTCCGGCCTCGTTTTTAACAGAAATCAAAGTACCATCAGCTTTTGAAAATACAACTTCAACACCTCCTGCAGTAACCCCGATTCCCTTGTCATTTTCATTTACTGTAATTGCAGAAGTTACATCAGAGGTTATCGTTTTTAGAATGGCGGCTGCCTTTTCCTCTGGTTGAATGACCTGCCAGCTCCAGGTATTGATTTCAGCTCCATACGCATCGGTGGCAGTGAGCAGGAACAGGTCTGCCTCCCGGAAGGCATCGCCGTATTCAATATTCAGCAATACGGTTTCGCCCGGTTGTGCTTCAGGCCCCGGAATAATACCGCTTTCCATAATTTCATTTTCCTGACTGCCAAAGCCTGTTTTCACAGCCTGCCACATGAAGGAGCAGTCGGTGAGGTTGGTGTAGGTGTATTTGTTTTCAAGAAACAGTTTGCCATTCCACTGGTGGTTGATTGTAACGGGTTTTACCTGTACCGGCGACCAGATGTCCTTAATGGTGTAAAAGCTTCCTTCCTTTTGCCGGTGAGGCCCCAGGATGCCGTCGGGGGCATGGTTGCCGTCGCCGTCGTAAACAGTACCTTCCATATCGGTGCGCAGGATGGCTTCATCGGCAAGCACCCACAGAAACCCTCCTGCATGCAGGGGTGAGGTTTCATAGCTGCGCCAGAAATCCTCCAGTCCGGCGCCATGGCCACCGTCGTAAAGCCCGTGAAGCAGTTCGGTGGCCATAAAAGGGTCGTTGCCATTGTTGAATCGGGCAATGGCATAATTGTGTTCAGGATAATGATGTGTATCCATGCCATTGCGTAACAGCCAGGGATATAAAACAGGCCTTTTCTGGATATCATACTGGTGGAAGCCCGGTTCATTGTCAAAATTCCACCCGCCTTCATTTCCATGGTTCCAGGCGATTACGCCTGGGTGTTTTTCATCGCGCAGCACAGTTTCCTTTACCAGTTTGGGGCCTATGATGGTGTCGTAGGCATCCTGCCAGCCGGTTACCTCATCAAATACGAACAGCCCCAGTGAATCGCACAGCTCGATGAACCGTTTGTCGGGCACATAATGCGACATGCGTACGGCATTCATGTTCATTTCCTTCATCAGCCGTATATCTGTCAGGTGGTTTGCCTCGCTCAGGCAGCGGCCTGTTTCGGGCCAGAACGAATGGCGGTTGACACCCTTGAACACTACTTTTTCACCGTTGACATAAAAACCATCATGCCTGCGCAGTTCCACAGTGCGGAATCCTATGCGTTCAGTAATTTCGTGCAGTAGTTCACTGTCCCTGTAAAGACTGATTTTCACCTGGTAGAGGGTTGGCTGTTCAGGGTTCCATGGAATGATGTCACTGAACTTTCCTGATATCAGCTTTTCTGTCGTGCCTCTTGCGACCTCTTCTTTTATCTGCCCATCCAGCCGGTTTCCCTGCATGTCGGAAAGTTCAACCGACACTGTATGGCCGGCCCTGGATTCATTCATAACGATGAGGGCATTAAATGTACCATCGGCTTTTGCATCGATGGCAGCCCGGCTGATATGGGTGCGGGGAAGCACCTCAAGGAATACGGGGCGGTATATACCGCCGAATATCCAGAAGTCGGCCTGCCGTTCGGCTTTGTTGACCGATTCATTGGCCGAATGTTTGGCTACATCCACTTCAAGTAAATTGTCTCTGCCATACCTTACCAGGTTGCTGATGTCGTATTTAAACCTGTAGAAACCACCCTGGTGCATTTCACCGGCAGGTTTCCCGTTGATCTTCACTTTGGTATCGGTCATTGCCCCATCGAAAACGATGTTGATGGTTTTCCCTTTCCAGCTGGAGGGTACATTGAAAGTATGTTTATACAGGCCGTGTTCCTTACCAAGAGTCCTGTTTTTGTTGTTCCAGTCGTGGCCGTAGTTGTAGGTACCGAATCCCTGCAACTCCCAGTTCGACGGGACAGGTATTGTTGTCCATTCACCGCTTTTCCGGCCATCGGTGCAAAAGAATTCCCATTCCACCGTATTGTCGGCATCAGTTCCTGAGAGGAAAACAATTTCTGTTTTTTGTGAAAAGGAGGTGACTGTGCAAAGGAGCAAAAAGATAAAGGCCAAAGGCAGGATCCGCTTCATTTGAGTTGATTTATTTATTCAGGATGAAAAAATAGGTTTTTTCTGAATAAGATGATAGGTTTTTAGAGGTTTTCTGCCTGGAAATTAATTATGGGGCATTCCCTGGCTTTTGGATGCCTTTATCGAATTGCATAGGAATAATCAAAGAGTGGTAGCTCTTTGTTTTTAATATTGAAATAGGAAGGAATTCTGCATTTAAGGAAAACTGGAGAATACAGGATTTTACTGTTCATGAAATTTTAAGAATTACGATCCTGAGCTTTTTCTTTTTCCAGAATTATGCCTAAATCAGTTTTGTTCTGTGGTAAATTATTTTTTGTTATCTCCCAAATCATTTCATAATCGATTCCAAAATATTTATGTGCAATTAAATTTCTTAGTCCATACATTTTTCTCCACGGAATTGCGGGATATTTTTCCTTTATACTTTGCGGGATATTTTTTGAAGCTTCTCCAATGATTTCGAGATTTCTGATGATTGCATCTACTACCAGATAATTCAATTTAAAACTTTTATAATCAAGCTCACCAAGGTATTCTTCAATTCTATTCATTGACTAAAGCATATCTTCCAGATAAAAAATGAATTCTCTTTCAACAGGACTCATACGTAGGTGACGTTATTCAAAATAACTTGTCTTAACTGGCTTTTAAGAGCTTTTTCTGAGACCAGGTCAACTTTTATATTAAGTTCATTTTCGAGCAATTCCTGCAGATCAAAAAATTCCCAGCCCAGAGGTTTCCTAAAGGATACAATGATATCAATGTCAGATTCTTCTTTTTGTTCATTCCGGGAATAAGAACCAAAATATCCAATTCTATCCACAAAATACTTTCGGGAAAGAATGGGTTTGAGTTCTTTTAATTTTTTTTCTACTTCTAAACTTGATTTCATCCGTAATTAATTTATTTTTTAATGGTCGGATGGAACTCGCATGATGAATTTCATCGATATTTGTGATAACGAATCATGCTCGTTTCATATTTCAAATTTAATCATTTTAAAATTGCATTATGACCTTCATTCCTTTTTAACAGTTAATTATAAAGTCTTTGTGAAGAATATACTATAAATCAAAAAATAGTTGATGGTGATCATGGTACATAATTACGGAAGTTGTAGTTTATTATATTGTTTCAATGAATTGACGCGCTGTCATAACCGGCAGTTTTGAATGTTTAAAATCTTTCAGGTTCCTGGTTATGATGATGTCCTGTTGGTTTTCTATCGCAGTAAAATATTGTATGGCATCCTCAAAATCCGGGAAGTTATCATCATTTAAAGCCAGAGCGGTTGTTTTATCATCCAGAGGCAGCATTTTAATTATCAACCTTAGTTTTCTTAATAATGATTTTACACCTTTTACATCCATCTGGCTAAGCAATATATAACCTGTATTCGAAATTGTAAGTGCCGAAACAGAAAGTTCAATTTTCTTTTTATCTGCCAGTGAAAAAAGAATGGCTACTTCATCATAAAAAGGTACTCTGCGTGATAGTAAATCAATTACAATATTTGTGTCAGCAAACAGCTTTTTCATTTATACTTTTTTGACTGGTAATTTCGATATTCCTTTTTAAAATCGAAATCGGCAGATAAATGGATCACACCGCTTAAACTTTCAACAAGGGGAGTGATGGATGATTTTGATTCATCCTTTTGTTTTGTTATCTTGTCAAGATATGATTCAACCATTTCAGAAAGTCTGACATTATGATTCCTCGCGTATTCCTTAGCCTTATCGATTACTTTTTTATTGAGTTTCAATGTCAGCTTAGTTTCCATAACACCTGTTTTTGTACGTACAAATACAATGCTAGTATACGTATTTTGCAGGTATCTTACACTTATTGGGCAATAATTTGTCAAATACTGATTCCTATGTAATAGTATGGTCAGGGTCGTACTTTTTTCTTTCCTTTATGCCATTCAGTTCTAATTTCATCATGAGGTCTGTTTGCCGCTGATCACCCAATTTAAAAATATGCCTGTCAAACTCAACAAAACCGTTCTTTCGGTAAAAGGTTATTGCCCGTGTGTTATTTTCCCACACTCCAAGCCAGATGTATTCTGCTTTTTTCTGTCCGGCTATCTCCACTGCCTTATCGAAAAGAAGCTGGCCTGCCTTTTTGCCGTGAAACTCCCGGATGACGTAAATCCGTTCTATTTCCATGGCTTTATCATCTTTGAGTTCTGTTTGTGAAGGACCAAAGTTCACCTTTAAGTAGCCGATGATATTATCGTTTATTACTGCAAAATAGAATTCAGAATTCCTGTCTTTCAGCTCTGCAGTAAGTTTCGATTCCGAAAAGGATTCATCCAGGTATTTGTTTACATTTTCTTCGGTGTTCACTGCTATGAATGTTTCATAGAAAGTTTGCCTGGCAATGTTTTGTAACTGGGTTATTTCGGTTAAGGTTATTTTCTTTATTTTCAGGTTAGTCATTTAAAAGTTTCTTTACAGGTCTTTAAGGTTATTAAGGACGATAAACAGAATTCTTTTTATGGCTTTAATGTTTGGCTTCCCCACCAGTTATTCCCGGGATCGAAATCTTTTGAAAGAAACTGTAGCCGTTGTTTTTCGAGGCGGGGCATCAGTTCTGTTCTTATTCTTGCGAGGTGTTGTTTTTCAAGCGCTTCGTTATACAGGGGGTCCTTTTCAGGAAAGCGGGCTCCCACTTCGTTCAGGTAACCAAAAAGCTGTTTGCTCAGCCGGTTGACGAGCTCAGGATTCTCTGCCGAGACATCTGTTGACTCCTCAAGATCGCTTTTGAGGTTATACAGTTCCTCCCTGCCGTCTTCGTAATAATGGATCATTTTCCATTCACCAAGCCTGATGATGGCTGAAGGTTCACCGCCCTGGTTTCCATAATGGGGGTAGTGCCATATGAGCGGTCTTTCAGGTATTGTACCTCCTTTAAGAATGGGGACAAGGCTCGTGCCGTCGGAATGTTCTTCAGGTTTAAGTTCCAGTCCGGCCAGTTCCAGAAGGGTGGGGTAGAAGTCGGTTCCTGTGGCGGGCACATCTGTTTTTTTCCCTGCAACATCAAACCATGGCACCTTTATGAAATAAGGCTCGCGGATGCCACCCTCAAACTGGTAACCCTTGCCTGCACGCAGCGGTTTATTGGAAGTTGCAAAGGCATCGCCTGCAGCTACACCGCCATTGTCGGAGGTGAACACTATAATCGTATTCTCAGCAAGCCCAAGTTCATCCAGCGCTTTCAGGACAACACCCACGGCATCATCCATGGTATCAACGAGTCCTGCATATACAGGATGGTCCTGTACCTGGCGTATGGGCAGGAAATGTCCCATTTCGAAACCGGTTTCAGCTATGCCTGCCTGTTCTGCCTTATCCCTGTATTTTGCCCATTTCTCCTGTGTAGTTTCCAGCGGTGCATGCACGGCATAAAAAGAGAGGAACGCAAAGAAGGAGGTATCCCTGTTTGCTTTCATAAATTCTGCTGTTTCCCGGGCAAGCCGCATGGTGAGGCTTTCACCGTCGGGACCACTTTCGAGGCGTGGGTTTTCCCATGGTGCATAAAATCCTCCCGCCGGACTGCCTGTATTCCAGCCACCCTTGTTGATGTCGAAGCCATGGTTTTCAGGCCACGAGCCTTCGCTGCCAAGGTGCCATTTCCCTGCAAAAAACGTTTTGTAGCCTGCCTCTTTCAGCGCTTCAGGCAGGGTGGTATATTCATGGGGCAGGTTGTGTATATATTCAGGAGGAAGGAGTTTGTTGAAGCGGTTCTGCTTCCTCCATTCCTCACCGGTCCGCGCACCAATCCAGTCGGTGATGCCATGCCGTGCAGGAAATTTACCGCTCATGATGCTTGCCCTCGACGGACTGCATACCTGACAGGCGGCATAGCCTTCTGTAAACATCATTCCTTCGGCAGCTATGCGGTCGATATGTGGTGTTTCATAGTACGTGCTGCCAGTGCAGCTCAGGTCGTGGTATCCAAGGTCATCAGCCAGGATGAACAGGATGTTTGGCTTTTGAGGAGCAGTTTTCTGTGTCCCGGTTTTTTGGCAGGAAGCCAGCAGACAGGCTGAGACTGCCAGTAATGAGGTTGTTGTACGCATATCCTGTTAGTTTAAAGCCTTTTTCAACCCGTGTTAAATCTGACCCTGAACAAGGGCAAAGGGTGACACAGGTTGAACCCGGCTTAAGGTTTACCTATTCTTGATTCAAAAGGAAAAACTTCTGATTCGGTCCGTGCACCATCCATAAGTGCTGCCAGTTCCTTCACAATTTCAGGATTGGCATCTGCCACATTATTCTGCTCACCCGGATCAGAGGCAATGTTGTAGAGTTCAACCGTCATCTTTTCGGGAGTGAAAACATTGTAGTTAACCAGCTTCCAGTCGCCTTTCCGCAAGGCTTTTTTTCCTCCCTGCTCATGAAACTCCCAGTACAGGTATTCATGTTGTTTTTGATTTTCTTTTTGTCCAAGCAGGGTGGGCAGGAATGAAATGCCATCGATGTTGGCGGGGGTTTCAATACCGGTAATTTCAGCCACTGTAGGAAATACGTCCCAGAAAGCCGAAGGGTGGTTGGTTTCTGTTTTCGGGGTTATTTTTCCATCCCAGACAGCAATCATTGGTACGCGGATGCCTCCTTCATAAAGATCACGTTTGTAGCCGCGAAATATCCCGTTTGAATCGAAATAATCGGGGTCGGCTCCGGCTTCGAGGTGCGGTCCATTGTCGGAGGTAAACATGATGATTGTATTTTCATAGATCCCCAGCTCTTTGAGTTTAGCAACAATTTCTCCCACCTGGTCGTCGAGCAGGTTGACCATGGCTGCAAAGGCAGCATGTGCTTCGGGTTGGGAGCCATATGGGCCCAGGCGGTAGGTTTCGCCATCATCTACACCTGAAAAGCTTTTTTCAGGATCATATTTGCCGCGGTGCTTCGCCATGTATTCTTCAGGGGCAAACAGTTCTGCATGGGGTATAATGGAAGGATAGTACATGAAGAATGGTTTGTCACTGTTGTCTTCAAGGAACTTCAGCGCCTGTTCATGAATGACATCAGGTCCGTATTGTCCTGTAAGTTTTCCTTCATTTCCCGGAAGCATGATTTTTTCCTGGTTATGCCAGAGGTGCCAGGGGTAGTAGTTGTGACCCATGCGCTGGCAGTTATAGCCAAAGAACTCATCGAACCCCTGGTTGTTGGGGTCGCCTTCAGAGCCGGGATAGCCCAGGCCCCACTTGCCAAAAGCTCCTGTGGTGTAGCCGGCCTGCTGCAGTGCTTCAGCCAGGGTGACTGCTGATGCTTCGAGCGGGTACTGGCCTTCAGGCTGCCACTCCTTGTTGCCCCGGATAAAGGTATTCCCGGTGTGCTGCCCGGTCATGAGCGATGAACGGGACGGGGCACAAACGGTAGTTCCTGAGTAATGCTGTGTAAACCGTAAGCCGTTTTCAGCCAGATTGTCGATGTTAGGCGTAGAAAAACGTTTCTGTCCATAGCAGCTTAAGTCTCCATACCCCAGGTCATCGGCAAGGATATAAACAATATTGGGTTTCTGCTGAGGGGTTTCCTGTACCTTACTATTCTGACATGCTGAAAGTGCAATAAGGGTTGCTGGTATGAAAACGGATGCCTTGTTCATAATCTTCTGATTACCGGTTAAAAATTAAGCCAAATTTAGTAGAATGGTTTTGAAGCTAAAAGTACATAATTTGTTTGAATCACCAGTTGTCGGTCCTGAAGGGTGCCGCCGGCAGACCTTCCCTGTTGCAAAGATTTGCGCCTTCAGGATTATCGGCCCAGGCATAACGCACAGCAACAGGTTTTTTAACTTCAGGACTGTGCACAATGATTGTGTTGTCCTTCATAGTAGCCTTTGCCCATTTAAAATTCCTGTCGGCTCCTGCAATGGCTATATGTTTTAGTTCAGCCATATCACATGTTGTCACTCCACTGCCTGCAGATGTGAATGTCAGAATAATGCTGTCCTTTTTAATTTTCATTGAATGATATAACGGCCCTGAAGACACTAAATCCGTTTCATGATAAGCTATTTTACGGGCAGCCAGTACCAGCCTTTTTGCAACATCTTTCTTGTTGAGAGGGTGTATGTCGTTCCATTCACCCAAATCGATGGCTACTGCCATGGCTGTATTTTCCAGGTGGAGTGCCTGCATCTGCGATTCTCTTGTTTTTGCCCAGTTGCTTTCAGTTGGATGATCATAACTTTCCATGAAGTTATGAAGCTGGACAAAAAGGAAAGGGAAATCGCCACGATTCCATTTATTTCTCCAGTTTGTTATCATGGAAGGGAAGAGCCGTGCATATTCTTCCGGCCTGCCGGTGTTGGATTCCCCCTGGTACCATATAACTCCCCTGATGGCATAGCTGGTTAACGGTGAGATCATGCCATTGAACAGTCCTGTTGGTTTCCAGCGTACAAATGTTTGATCGGGGAGGGGAGCCATTTCAGCTCCGGTTTGGTAATGCCACTCGCCACGCAGGTCAGTTTGGTATCCATCAACCAGAAGTTCATAGGGCTTATCAGGTACAAAACCTCCTCTTCCACTGGTGCTGACCACCCGCACAACAATTGTATTTTGACCCTTCTTCAGAATTCCCTCCGGAATTTCATACCTCCTGGGAGGATACTGGTAACTTACAGAACCAACAAAAGAACCATTCACAAAAACCGAATCGGCATCAACAATACGTCCGAGGTTTAATTTCGCAGGTTTACCCTCAACATGATCAGGTAGGATGATGTCTCTCCTGAACCATATGGCTCCGTTTAATTCCCCCAGTTTACTGTCACCCCAGTATCCCGGAATTTCCATTTCCGGCCAGCCCGAAATGTCTGTTGCAGGATTACTCCATTTTAGAAGCGGATTATTGTATCCCTTATCTGCATCGTTTAAGGTTGCATACCATTCTGCAGAACGTTGCCGGTCAGTCTCTTCAATCTGCCGTATGAGGTTATCGTCCTTATACCGCTGTGCTTCCCTGGCATGTTCCGGAAATTCCCTGATGGCATCTTCGCTCATCCATGCTTCGGCAGGAGAACCACCTAAACTCGCACGGACGATGCCAACAGGTACCTTATATTGACGATACAACTCGTCCGCAAAGAACCAGGCAATAGCTGAAATGTTCAGGATATTCTTCGTGCTGATGCTTTCCCATTTGCCTGAAGGAAGATCAGCCTGTGGTGATTTGAAGTTGTAAACTGTGGGTACAGCAAAATAGCGGATGTAGGAATTCCCAGCATTTTTGATGTCTTCTTCAAAGAGGGGCCTTACACGGTTCATGTCCATGTCCATCTGCGACTGCCCTGACAAAATCCATACGTCACCTGCAAGGATGTTTTCTATAAAAATTGTATCACCTGAAATGACTTTCAATGTGTAAGGCCCTCCTGCCTCCATGCTCTTCAGATTGACCTGCCATCTGCCATTCTCATCTGTTCGCGTATGATAAACAGTATCTGTGAAATGAACCTGTACATATTCTCCCGGTTCATGCCATCCGTAGACAGGCACTATGGTGTTTCTCTGAAGCACCATTCCGTTTTGGATCAATACAGGCAGCCTGAGCTGTCCCAAGCCCTGAAAGCTGCAGACAATAAAAATGAACAGGTAAAGGAAATATACTTTTTTAATCATAGAGAAATTTTTCAGTGCATACTGATCCTTCAGATATTATCGAACTGTTTCAGGTTCAGGTTTAAATTGTATTTCTGGTTTGAAAAGTACATTTCATCCCATGTGATTTCCTCCCTTGCCGAAGCACTCATCCTGCCCAGAATGGCAGAAAGGGTAGAGGTAGCCCCTGAATGAGCTTCATTTAAATAATTCCCGGATTCAATACTTTGAATGAAAGATTTCACCTTGTTGGGAGTGGAATCATAAAGAGCAGATGTAAAAGCACCGGCTGCACGCTGTTCGGGAGTGGGTGCCTGTCCGCGAAGTACACCTGAATCCCAGGGATTTTCACCTTCGATATAAACTCCACGGCTGTAATGGGCTTCGGCTATACCTTTTGTACCTATAAATCGGGCGCAGACATCCCCGAATGAACGTCCAAACTGGGTGGAATGAAGACTTACAATTCTTTCCTGCGGATAACCGTATAGCACCTGGTAGTTTGTGAAGGTGTCGCCGTAATCGGGTTCTGCCTTTCTGTTTCCCATACCCAATGCATTGCCGGGTTGCTCATTCAGAATCCAGTTGCATACATCGATCATGTGGATACCCTGGTCGAGCAGGATGCCTCCCGAGAGTTCTGTGAAGTGAAAGTGGTTGCGGATCATGAACTCATCGGGTGAATTACCTGCCGGAATATTTTTCCCGCCCCCCGAGGAGATGTAATATAGCTGCACATTAACCACTTCACCAATGTCGCCACGGCCAATGCGTTCAGCCATTTGCATGTAGGGAGTGGCATGCCTGATCTGGAAGCCGACAGCCACACTTACCTTGCCTTCAGCAGCCTGGCCGGCCCGTATCACCTGGCGGCACCCTGCAACATCGGGGGCTACAGGCTTTTCGCAATAAACATGTTTCCCGGCACTTACTGCAGCTTCCATAAAATCGGGATGGGTATAGGCAGGGGAGGATACCAGAACAGCATCCACTTCCGGGTCATGAATCAGTTCAAGGTAGGCCAGGGAACCCCTGAAGAGGTTGGAAGGGTCAACAGGAACGCCCCCATTCCCTGTATTCAGCTTATCGAGGGCAGGCTTAGCCTTTTCCAGCTGGTATCCAAACAGATCGGCCACAGCAGTAATTTGTGCGCTGGTATGCTGCACCATATCCGAAATGACGGATGTACCACGGTTGCCGCAGCCAATGATGCCCATGCGTATGGCAGAATTGGCGGCAGTGCCGAAAACAGTTGATGGTTTCAGGATGGTAAAGGCGGAAATGGCGGCAGTGCCCGCAATGAAATTTCTTCGGTTCATCATAGCGATTGGTTTAAATGACTTATTGTATCCAAAAATAGGAAGATTTGCCAAGGGAAAGAACAGATGATCAGGTTTTAAATCCTAAAGGCAGAAGATTTTTTTCAGGTAGAATATAAAGTTGCAATTGGTGTGCAGGAGTTAATGAAAATAAGACGCAACTTGCAGATCAGGTACATATAAAAACCAAAAAGCCGGGCAACAGCCCGGCATTGATGTAACCTAGGGTATATGTTGTGTTAAAACAACTTTCTGAATCCCACAACTTCTTTCACTTCTGCCAGTGTTTTTGAAGCTGATTCGCGTGCTTTCTCAGCACCCATTTTTGCAACCTTTGCAAGATACGCATCATTTTGCAAAATGTCAATAATCCGGTCGCGGATTGGTGATGTATAAGAGATAATATCATCTGCCAGCTGCTTTTTCATATCGCCGTAGCGTATTTCGCACTTGTTGTAAAGCTCGTTGAAATGGGTGACTGTTGACGGTTCAGAAACAATTTCCATCAGGGTGAACAGGTTCTGTATTGGTTCAGGTTTATCCTGGTTCATTTCGGTAGGTCCTGAATCGGTAACAGCCCGCATCACCTTTTTCCTGATTGATTTTGGATCTTCGTAGAGGTTAATGGCATTACCTTCCGATTTCCCCATTTTCCCGCTGCCATCGAGCCCGGGAACCTTGATCATGTCTTTTCCGTCGAATGTATAGGGTTTTGGAGTCGGGAATACTTTTTTACCATACATATGGTTGAAGCGCTTTGCAAATTTCCTTGCCATCTCAAGGTTCTGCTCCTGATCCTTGCCTACTGGTACATAATTGGCTTTATGGATAATGATATCGGCAGCCATCAAGACAGGGTAGGTAAGGAGGCCTGCATTTACGTTGTCGGGCTGCTGCCTTGCCTTATCCTTGAAAGAGGTGGTCCTTTCCAGCTCACCAAGATAGGCATTCATGTTCAGGATGGTATAAAGTTCAGTGACTTCCGGCACATCGCTTTGTATATAGATTGTAGCTTTTTCAGGGTCAATTCCACAGGCGAGGTATTCGGCCAGCACCTGCCTTACCCCGGCCTGCAGGTTTTCAGGTGTTGGATGGGTAGTGAGGGAATGGATGTCGGCTATAAAGTAAAAGCAGTTAAATTCTTCCTGCATCCTTACAAAATTGCGCACGGCCCCAAAGTAGTTTCCAAGGTGGAGATAACCTGTTGGCCTGATCCCGCTAAGTACTGTCGGTTTCTTCATGTTGATCTTTCTGAATCTTCAGGGCACAAAATTAGAAAAAAAAAGCAGATGAAGGGGGTAGGGCAGGCTTCTTGAAATATGGTATCATGAATTAAAAGTTTACTGAAACAAATTAGATACTTTTGCAGCTTAATTGGAATACATTCATGCCAAAAATCAGGATTACAAAACGGTTCCATTTTGAAATGGCGCATATGCTTCATGCCTATGAAGGTCCGTGCAGGAACATACACGGGCATTCATATATCCTTGAAGTTACCCTGGCCGGAGAACCCCTTAATCAGCCGGGCGATCCCCGCGACGGGATGATTATGGATTTCGGGGAATTGAAAAATATGGTAAAGGAACATATCATCAGCAGGTTTGATCATGCACTGATGATAAACAAACTGGTTCCTCCAGGACAGCAGAAAGTGCTTGCAGAACTGTCAGAAAACCTTTTGGTGGTTGATTTCCAGCCTACCACAGAAAACATTGCAGCCAATATTGCAGGGATTATGCAGGAACATCTTCCTTCGGATGTTTCATTATTTTCCGTACGGCTTTATGAAACGGTTACAGCTTTTGCCGAATGGTTTGCGGATGATAATCTTTAGTATCACTCAGGCTTTTTTTCTAAATTTGTTTTTTTGAATGAACAGCCTTGAAATTACAGTAAGAATCATGAGATTCAACTGAATTTCCGGGGGTGGGTTCTTGTCAGTTTCTAAGATTTACGGATAAAATTATAAGTTATGGCTGAAAACACTTTTAAAAAACTCTTTCTTCTTGATGCTTACGCATTGATTTACAGAAGCTACTATGCTTTTATCCGGAACCCGCAGTTTAACTCCAAAGGTGTGAATACATCGGCCATGCTTGGTTTTACCAATTCGCTGGTACAGTTGCTCGAGACCGAAAGCCCACACTACATCGGGGTCGTATTTGATATGTCAGCCCCCACCTTCAGACATAACATGTACAAGGAATATAAGGCGAAACGGGAAGCAATGCCTGAGGATTTAAGGGCATCCATACCATATATCCGCAGGATTATTGAAGCTTTCAACATTCCCATTGTTGAAATGGAAGGATTTGAAGCCGATGATGTAATTGGCACATTGGCTCAAAAAGCCAAACAGGAGGATTTTGATACCTACATGATGACTCCTGACAAGGATTATGCCCAGCTTGTGGACAATCACGTAAGGATGTACAAACCTGCAAAACCGGGTGGCTCACCTGAAGTCTGGGGCCCTGATGAAGTGAAGGCCAATTTTTGTATTGAAACCCCTGAGCAGGTGATAGATATTTTGGGCCTCACCGGTGATACCTCTGACAATGTACCTGGGTGCCCGGGAATCGGTCCTAAAACCGCGCAGAAACTGATAGCCGACTATGGAAGTATAGAAGGGTTGTATGAGAATATTGATAAAGTGGCAGGTAAAGTCAGGGAAAACCTGATAGAAAACGAGGAACAGGTGCGTCTTTCAAAAAAGCTTGTAACCATAATCCGTGATGTACCAATAGAATTCGATAAGGAAAGCCTGGTGCGAAGTGATATCAATAAGGAGGCACTAAAAGCTGTGTTTGACGACCTCGAATTCAGAAGTCTCAGCAAACGTCTGAACCTGGATGACGTAAAACCCAAAGGGGCTGTTCAGCAGACATTATTTGGGGAGGTGGCCACAGTTGAAGCAGCACAATCGAAAAAAGAAAACATTGAGACTGTACCCCATCAGTATTACCTGGTTGAAACGCCTCTTCAGCGGGCAAGCCTTCGGGCGGAGCTTTCTGTGTCGGATGCTTTTTGTTTTGATACGGAAACCACAGGTTTCGATACACACACCTGTGAACTCGTGTGCCTTTCATTTTCGTTTCGTAAACATGAAGCCTATTGTGTGCTTATACCTCCTCAACGTGAAGAGGCACAGAAGGTGGTGGATGAATTCCGGGAGGTTTTTGCCGATGAAAAGGTTATGAAAATCGGGCAGAACCTGAAGTATGACATCATGATGCTTGCTGCCTACGGAATTGAAGTTAAAGGCACACTCTACGATACAATGCTGGCACATTACCTGATTCAGCCCGAGCAGAGGCATAACCTGGATCACCTGTGCAGCATTTACCTGGGGTATGAAAAAATAACAACTGAAAGCTTGCTGGGGAAAAAGGGGAAAGGGCAGATCAGTATGCGGTCGGTTCCTGTAGATAAGCTTTGTGAATATGCATGCGAGGATGCCGATCTGACGCTGCAGCTGAAAGACGTGCTTGATTATGAACTGGCAAAATATGAAATGCTTGAGCTGTTTGAGACTGTGGAGATGCCGCTGGTACCTGTACTCGTACATATGGAAAGGGCAGGGGTGAAGGTAGACACGGGTGTGCTGAAGAGCTATGCAGTTCATCTGAGGCTGGAGATTATCAGGATTGAAAAGGAGATATTTAAACACGCCGGAGAGGAGTTTAATATTTCATCGCCCAAGCAAATGGGGCCTATTCTTTTTGAAAAACTGGATATCGATCAGAATGCCCGCAAAACTAAAACCAGGCAGTATTCCACCTCCGAAGATGTACTTGTCAGGCTTTCCGACAGGCATCCTATTGTGAATTACATACTTGAATACCGGGGACTGAAAAAGCTTTTATCCACCTATGTGGAGGCATTGCCACTGCTGGTAAACAAAAAAACAGGCAAGCTGCATACATCCTATAACCAGGCCATAACAGCAACAGGCAGGCTGAGTTCCGTCAATCCAAACCTGCAGAATATCCCCATTCGTGATGAAAACGGACGGGAGATCAGGCGGGCATTTATTTCGTCGGGTGATGATTTTGTTTTTCTGTCAGCCGACTATTCGCAAATTGAACTCAGGATTATGGCTGCATTGAGCGGTGATGAAGAAATGATGAAGGCTTTCAGGGAGGGAAAGGATATCCATACAATCACTGCAGCTAAAATATATAAGATACCTGAACCGGAAGTTACTTCAGACATGCGCAGAAAAGCCAAGACTGCCAACTTTGGAATCATATACGGAATATCTGCATTTGGACTGTCACAGCGGCTTAATATTCCACGGACGGAGGCCCGCGAACTTATTGAGGGTTACTTCGATAACTTCCCCAAAATTAAAGAGTTCATGGACAACCAGATAGAATCGGCCAGAAAGAAAGGTTATGTGCAAACAATTAAAGGACGGAAACGTTATTTAAATGATATAACATCGGCAAACGCCATGGTACGGGGGATGGCAGAGCGAAACGCCATTAATGCACCTATACAGGGTTCGGCTGCCGATATTATTAAAATAGCGATGATAAACATTTATAAGAAGTTCAGGCAGGAAGATTTAAAATCGAAAATGATACTGCAGGTACATGATGAACTGAACTTTGATGTGTTTATCCCTGAATTGGAAAGAGTGAAGATGATTGTTAAATATGAAATGGAGCAGGCAGTGGAACTTGATGTGCCGCTGACTGTTGAAATGAACGCTGCCAGTAACTGGCTGGATGCACATTAACCTGTATGCAAAAAATACTTGAAATACAAACAGAAGATGATTACCGCGATGCCCTGCAACGGTTTCTCCATTTGTGCGATACTCAGAAAACAGATGAAGATCTGAAAGAACTTCTTTTGCTCACACGCCTGATGGAGAAATACGAGATTGTAAACTGCGGTGCAAGCTGAATTTATTCATATTGATATAAGCGCTGGAAATGGATCTCCGGATGCTTTCGCATGGCGGTTCTGAACTTATCGGGTGTACCGTTTCTTAGAACATCTACCAGTCCCTTATGGGAAACATGTGTTTTCTTCCTGACAGGCTTTTTTTATCAGATTGCTGTCGTAAATAAAAATAAAAACCGGAAGGAATACCTGTTGAAATTTCTTGAGTGTATCATTTTTTGTAATCTCATATAACTTCCCATAAAATTTGATTTTGAGGGCTGGAAAAGTTCATTGGCTGTTAATAAACAGTCTTTAGTCCCTGCCACTAAAGTTAATTTTTATCCCCGAAGCAAAAAGATTTTTGGTTCTGTCATAAAAAAGATACATTTATATTACTTAATCATTACAGCCATTTTATCATGAAGATATATCTTATTATCCTGGCTCTGTTCATGCTCTCTTTTAAGTGTAAAAAAACAGAACTTGAAGATTTGGATACTAACCGGATCATTGTTAATGAGTTCACACAGACAAGAGTCCCTTTGTTTATGGAGCGTGACAATAAAGATCTGATGATGGTAAAGCTTGATCTCATGGGGGAAGGAACTCCAGTCATTCTTGAGCAGGTTGAAGTTGAATTTAAGGAGGGATATGATCTGACAGGAATTGATTCCTTTGCCATAACCCATACAACAACGACTCCTTCTGAAGATCAGGCTGTTACAGGCAAAATCAATAGTAAAAAAGGTAGTGCTGTAATGCATGTAAAAAAGGAGTTGGAGCCAGAGATTAACTTCTTCAATATTGATGTAATTCTGAAAGAGAACCCGGCAATGCTCTCACACTTTCAGGTTGATAAAATCAGGTTTCACTTTTCAAACCATCCAACCGTAGAAGCAGAACCTGAAAGTGATTTTACTTACAGGGTAGCCAGGGTTCTGAGGGCAGCAGGTGAGGATAACTGCCATACCTACAGAATTCCCGGACTCATTACAACAGCAAAAGGAACTTTGATTGCTGTATATGACAACCGTTACAACAACAGCAAGGATTTGCAGGAAGACGTCGATGTGGGAATGAGCCGGAGTACTGATGGCGGACAGACATGGGAACCTATGAAAGTGATCATGGACATGGGTGAATGGGGCGGAAGGCCGGAAAGGTTAAACGGTATCGGCGATCCCAGCATATTATATGACCACACAACCCACACGATTTGGGTGGCAGGTTTATGGATGAGCGGAGCCACTGAAAAGGATATGCTTTGGTGGGCTTCAAAACCCGGCATGGAACCTCATGAAACCGGCCAGTTTATTCTTGTTAAAAGCACAGACGATGGTGTCTCCTGGTCGGAGCCGGTCAATATTACAAAACAGATTAAAGATCCATCATGGCAGTTGCTGTTGCAGGGCCCTGGAAGAGGCATAACACTTGCTGACGGTACGCTAATTTTTCCTGCCCAGTTTAAAGCTGACACTGGTGTTAAGGCACTTGATGGCGGACAATACACATCTCATTCAACAATTATTTACAGTCGCGATGCCGGTGAAACCTGGGAAATCGGTACAGGTGCCAAACCCAATACAACGGAAGCCCAGGTGGTTCAGCTTCCTGATGGCAGCCTTATGCTGAATATGCGCGATGACCTGAACCGGACTGTGAAAGATGAAAATAACGGCCGTGCGGTGGCAGTGACTTCCGATCTGGGTAAAACCTGGAACGTTCATCCTTCTTCAAATTCTGTTTTGACTGAACCTAATTGTATGGCAAGCATCATCGCTGCCGATATTGAAGCCGGAGGTAAGAAACAGCAGGTGCTTTTCTTTTCCAATCCGAATCATAAAGAAACCCGTACAAATATGACCATCAAAACAAGTTTCGATGGTGGCCTGAGCTGGCCTGAAGAAAATCAGGTGGAATTGTACGCTCCTGCAGGATTCGGATACTCCTGCATGACAATGGTTGATGAAAACACCATCGGAATTGTTTATGAAGGGGTGAGGGAACTTTATTTTCAAAAGGTGCCGGTTAAAGACTTGCTGAAAAACAGTCTGGATTAGATCGGGGTGCCTGTTCTTTAATAACATACCAGGGCAGTAATGCTTGTTTTGCCTTTATTACTATACAATTGTGAATAAGGAAAACTGCCTGCCCTTTGCAATGCCCCGGGAGCTGTAAAGGAAAAGGCAATAGGCTGATACAGTCCAAAACAGTTAAATTTCTTTCCTGATTTCCCGTTCCGATACATGGTTCTGCCGTTCAATCCGCTTTCCCATTTCTCCCGATGAAAAACCGGTAATTGATTTTGATCCACAAAGTAAGGGCCCACAAATGTATATTTCCGGTAGAGTAGTGACTTAAATCCAGTTTGCTGACTTCAGATCTTTGATAGGTAAATGTTTTTAAAAGCGGGACGCCACTGGTGACACCTACCTTTAATCCTTTGGTAAAAGGGCTTTCAAGCGATATAAAGTACAACGTATCGCTGAAGGTGGTTTGCTGAATCTCTTACTGCGATATCTCCAGCATCCGCTCGATCGGCACACGTGCCTTTTCGATGACATCCATCGGAAGGCTGACTTCCGGCTGCTCATGTTTCAGGCAGATGTAGAGTTTCTGCAGGCTGTTCAGTTTCATGTAGGTACAATCGTTGCAGCCGCAGGTTGAATCAACAGCCGGGGCAGGAATAAAAATCTTGCCGGGGTTGGCTTTTTTCATCTGGTGAATGATGCCGCTTTCGGTAGCTACGATGAATTTTTTTGCAGGGCTGCTTTTGGTATAATTCAGCAGAGAAGTGGTTGAACCGATATGTTTGGCAAGCAGCAGTACCGGTTTTTCACACTCGGGGTGTGCTATGAATTCTGCTTCCGGATACTGGTCCATCAAATCGATTATCTTTTCCACCGAATATTTTTCATGTACCATGCAGGCTCCGTCCCACAAAACCATATTCCGGCCGGTGATGCTGTTCAGGTAATTTCCAAGGTTCTTGTCAGGTCCAAAGATCAGCTTTTCATCTTCTGGAAAACTGTCGATGATCTTTTTTGCATTGGCTGATGTACAAACAATATCCGACATGGTTTTAAGATCAGCAGTGGCGTTAACGTAGGTAATAACCTTATGACCCGGGTACTGTGCCTTAAATTCAGCGAATGCATCGGCAGGAGCCGATTCTGCAAGTGAACATCCTGCTTTTAAATCAGGCAGGATCACCTTTTTCGACGGGTTTATAATTTTTGCTGTTTCAGCCATAAAATGAACCCCTACAAAAACAATGATATCGGCATCGGTATGTGCAGCTGCCTGTGCCAGTCCAAGACTGTCGCCAACGTAATCAGCGATATCCTGTAATTCACTTTCCACATAAAAGTGGCTTAAAATAACTGCGTTTTTTTCCTTTTTAAGCCTGTTGATCTCTTCAACAAGCCTGATATCAGGATCCACAGGTTCGTCGATGTAACCTTTTTTTTCCAGCATCCGGTCTATCTGTAGCTGTTCCATCTGCAATTAAACTTGTTTCCAGTTTGTATGAGGGGGTAAAATTAAACATTCATTTTTAATAAAACCGCTTTTAGTCTTTAATTTATTTGATTTTTTAAGCATTAGTGTCCGGTAAAATATTTGAGATTTTTCCCTGCGGTCGAAATGACGTTGTTTTCCTAGCTTTTATGATGGGAGGGGTAGGTTGGGGGCTGCGCCGCAAACCTACCTCTCCCCAATACATAACTAATTGATTTTCATATCAAATGAAGTGAGAGATCTCATATTTCATTGTTTTAAAATGTTGCCGGACAATATTGTTTCTTATAAATGAATTACAACAACTGCCTCAATGTTGAGGTGCATATTATTTTATGACAGGCTACACAACATTCAGTCATGTGGATGGCTTAATCTTTATTCACATTTTATTGACAACTTATTAATTATTTGTTTTAAGTCTTTAGTCCGTAATAAATTAACCTCTGGTAAACTTGTTGAAAAGTAGATATATAACATGACATATCATTACAAACATTAACATTTAAACCTTTAATTTTAGCATGCTCATTTATGAGTTCAGACTGAAGTAAAGGCTTTGGAATGATCATAGTGATGCTATACTATAATGTAGAAAAAATGCTACATCATAAATTAACCATTTCTTAAATAATGTTTAATGAAGTTCTGACAAAACAAAAATTATTTAGACCTACTTTTGTTGCGGGATTTAAAACCAGACATGAAAAAGGAACACATCGAATTCATGAACCCTCTCAGCCATGCTCCATGCAGGTATTTATTACCGTATAAATTAAATCACTTGAATTCTAAATTAATAATAACATGAAAATGAAGTTACTTCGATTTACATTTACAATCAGCTTTGTTTTGTTTATTGCTACACAGGCCATTTCACAGATTACCACATCTGGGATGAACGGAATCATTTCCGGAGATAATGGGGAAAGATTGCCCGGTGCCACAGTTGTAGCAGTACATGAACCATCGGGAACACAGTATGGTACAATTACAAATTCCGAAGGCCAGTTTAACCTGCAGGGTATGAGGCCTGGTGGTCCATACCGGCTTGAAATTTCATTCGTGGGTTATGCAAAAAAGACCTTTACTGATATCACACTTTATCTGGGAGAAGCATTCAGGATTGATGTACCTTTGGATGAAAGTGCCGTGGATGTTGGTGAAGTAGTAATTGTAGGCAGGAAAGCATCTGCATTCCAAACCGATAAAACAGGTGCAACAACCAATATTTCGAACCAGCAGATGACTGCAATGCCTACAATCAGCCGGAGTATTTCAGATATTACCCAGCTTTCACCCTATGCCAACGGAATGAGTTTTGCCGGAGGTGATGGCCGTTCCACGAATTTTACTGTTGATGGTGCCAATTTTAACAACAACTTCGGTTTGGGTTCAAACCTGCCCGGCGGAGGAAACCCAATATCGCTCGATGCCATTGAAGAAGTGCAGGTGGTAGTTGCCCCTTTTGATGTAAGGCAAACCAATTTTATCGGAGGTGGTATCAATGCCATTACCAAATCAGGAACAAACAGGTTCAGGGGTTCTGCATATACTTATTTTTCAAACCAGCAGCTGAGAGGAAATAAAATTGGCGATGTTGATTTTGAAGAGCGCCCTGAAGAATCAAGGAAAATTTATGGCGGTACTTTAGGTGGCCCGATTATAAAGAATAAACTTTTCTTTTTCATCAACGGGGAGTATGAAGTTCGTCCCGGACAGGTAGTAAACTGGAGGCCTTCTGAAAATGGAGTTGCCAATACCGATCTGATGCTTTCGCGCACAAGTGCTGCAGATATGGAAAGGGTAAAACAGCATCTGATCAATAACTATGGTTATGACCCGGGTTCCTACACCAATTATCCCGCTGATGAAAGCAATAAAAAATTGCTTGCCCGAATCGACTGGAACATCAACGACGCCAACAAACTGAGCCTGCGTTATAATTATACCAAGAACCAGGCCTGGAATCCAACCAACGGCAATTCAACGGATGCGGGTTTCCGTAACAGCGCAATGGACAGGATTTCACAGCACTCCATGGCTTTCTCAAACTCACTGTATTCGATGGACAACATCGTAAATTCATTTTCTTTCGATCTGAACAGCAGGATTTCAAACACGGTTACCAACCAGTTTATCAGCACCTATACCAAAATCAAGGACATGAGGGGTTCCACTTCTTCCCCATTTCCGTTTATTGATATTATGAACGGTGTTACCGGTGACGGAAAACAGATCCTTGAGCCATACATATCGGCAGGTTATGAATTGTTTACATGGAATAACGGAGTAAACAACAATACCTTCAGTATGATTGACAATGTAACTTTTAACTTAAGCAATCATAAAGTAACAGCCGGAGTCAGTTATGAATACCAGATGGCCAATAACTCTTATATGAGGAACGGCACAGGCTATTACCGCTACGCAAGTGTTGAAGATTTCCTTAACCAGGCAGCCCCGAGAGACTTCGCACTGACCTATGGATATGATGGTGAGAAAAACCCGGCTGCTGAAGTGGCATTTAACCAGTTTGGCATTTATGCACAGGATGAATGGAAACTTACCTCAAATTTCAAACTATCCTACGGATTACGCGCTGATTATTTAAAATATGTCGACAACATCATCCGGAACAATGCTATTTATGAACTTGATTTCGGAGGAAGAAAAATTGATACCGGTGAGTGGCCGACTGCTAAAGTTCAGGTTTCACCAAGGGTTGGATTCATATGGGATGTTACTGGCGACCAGACCCTGAAAGTACGCGGAGGTACAGGAATGTTTGCAGGAAGACTGCCGTTGGTATTCTTTACAAATATGCCAACCAACTCAGGCATGGTGCAGGGAAGCTTTGCTGCTACTACACGGTACAGTGCTGACGGCACAATTACAAGCGTTAGTTCTGACCTGGCTAAGTTGGCCGGTCCGATTATAACCGATGTGAATGAAATGATCCAGAGGCTGAACCTGCAAACAACCATTACTCCTGAACAGGGTGCCCTCCCGCGCGATGTAAATGCCATTGATCCCGACTTTAAAATGCCCCAGGTTTGGAAAAGCTCACTGGCTGTAGATTATGAAATCCCTGCCTCATTCCCGCTTTCAGTTACTCTGGAGGGAATTTATACAAAAAGCATCAATGACGTAATGCTCAAAAACTATAACCTGAAACAGCCTGATAATACATGGCAGCAGTTCAGCGGCGCCGATGACAGGTATATATATCCTGCCTCAGCTGCATTAACCTATACTTCACGCAATGCATATGTGCTGGCTAACAACAGCGAAGGCTGGGGTGCAATTGGAAACCTTACTGTAACTGCTGAACCTGTTGAAAACCTCAATTTGATGGCGGCATATACTGTTACCGAATCTAAACAAATATCAGGTATGCCCGGCAGCAATGCAGCATCAGCCTACAATGGCCTCATCCAGATCAATGGACCTCATCTCCCCATGGTTCAGCGTTCACAATACGTAGTTCCCGATAAAGCAATCGCTTCCGTGTCATACAGGATGCCTTATGCCAATAACCATGTGGCTACAACTATCAACCTGTTCTATTCAGGATCCTCCGCAGGCGGATACAGCTTTGCATATACAAATGACATGAATGGTGACGGGTATGCAACTGATCTGATATACATTCCAAAAGCCAAAGGTGAAATTAAATTTGTAAGTGCTGCTGATGAAGATGCATTTTTCAAATTTGTGGAGCAGGATAAATACCTGAAAAATCACAAGGGTGAATATGCTGAAGCTTACGCAGCAAGAGCCCCATGGCTGCACCGTTTCGACCTGAGGTTTTTACAGGATTTCAGCGTCGACGTGAGCGGAGCTAAAAATACACTGCAACTCAGCTTTGACTTCCTGAACTTTGGCAACCTCATCAACAGCAAGTGGGGGGTAGTTAAAACCATGAATAATTCCAACAATGGACGCATCCTGAGGTATGAAGGAAAAGATGAAGGCAATGTTCCGAGTTTCTCTATGGTAAAAGATGCTGATGGAAATTATCTGTCAGAAACATATTCTACATTGTATAATTATAACCAAACCTGGAGATTGCAAATGGGTATACGTTATTTCTTTTAATCAGTACTAATATTATACCTTAAAAAAAGGCTGTCCCGGTAATGAAAGGACAGCCTTTTTTCTGTTTGCTACCCGGGCAGGTCCAGGGTAGTGAAGATTTTTTTACCACGAACTTCACGAATGAACACGAATAAGAGATGAAATATATTTCAGCTTTTCCTATTCAACTGCGAATATTTGCCAACTGCTTCCGGGAATGAACAAGTAATTGTATCCACATTCTTTATTCTAGCCGCATCCTGCCTCCTGCTTATAAAAGTCAGTATTAATCCAAGGCGATGGTATGGATCAGATAAGGTATAAAATTTACCCTGACAAATAGTTGGTAAAAGCATTTACTAAAATTTTCAAAATTTCTTTTTCACTACAGGTTCATTCATCATGTACATTGAAAATAATATGTAAATCAGCATATTATACGTTTTTATAGGTTCATTTTGCAGCTTAATACAATTTAAAAATAAAATTATTTTCATGAATTATTAAAAAATATGGTACTTTGTGTTGCATGGTACTGAAAATTATTTATATATTTGTATAGCCAATAACAATGTAATTAAAAGTAGTTTTTTTAAGAAAGTTCTTTGCTAAATGTAACGATTCAAAATTTGAAGCGTCATAACAACAGAAAACAGCAATTTTTTTAAAACAGAAGAAATGAAAACAAGAAAAGCCATGAAAACAAAAACAGATTTTCGGAAAGCAGCCATTCGTTCAGGAGCCGTCGTCGTAAGTTTTGTCCTGGTCAGTTTTACTGTCAGCGCCCAGGGATTCTGGAAAAAGCTTTTAACCAACAGCAGTTTCAGTGAAATAGCCATTGCTATGATTGAAGCACCTGCGGTTGAAAGCGTTCCCGAAGTTCCGGTAAAGGGTGATGCCAGCTGGACAGAATATGACAAGGCTTTCGACCCGGTACTTGAACTGGAAGGCTGGATGACCAGTGAAGGCTATTTCCATAACTCGGATACCGGGCCTTTTGAAGGTATCGTTAATGAAATGGCAACCAATACCGGGATTACTTTAAATCAGCGGGAAAGTGAAGAAGCACTTTTGCTGGAAGATTGGATGACCTCCCCTGCAGTGTGGGGAATGTAATCATTCCGGGAAAGTCAATTAATGAACCTGACGTTATCTAATAAAAAACATTAAAGAAAAAATCACTATGAAACTTGATAATACAAAGGCACAGATGAGGAAGGGGGTTCTCGAATACTGCATTCTTCTGGTGCTGGATGGAAAACCGCTCTACGCCAGTGATATCATTCAGGCGCTTAAGGAAGCTAAAATGATTGTGGTGGAAGGTACTCTTTACCCCTTGCTGACACGCCTTAAAAATGATGGTTTGCTGGCATATCGCTGGGAGGAATCAACACAGGGGCCGCCAAGAAAATATTACGAACTGACTGACAGGGGCCGGAAGTTTTTGAATGAACTGGAGATTTCATGGTCAGAACTGGTGGATGCAGTAGCTAAAATCAGAACAAACCGGGCATAAGCTATCAAAAACAAATCAGTAAAATAAACTAAGAAACAATTGCAATGAAAAAGACATTCACAATCAATATCAGCGGGACTGTTTTTCACATCGAGGAAGATGCTTATGAAGTCTTGCAGAAATACCTGGTGAATCTGAAAACTCACTTTGGAAATGAGGAAGAAGGAAAGGAGATCCTGGCAGATATAGAGGCCAGAATTGCTGAAATATTTGCTGGAAAATCTTCGGAAGAAAATAAAGTTATCACTCTCGCGTGGGTTGAACAGGTTATTGCGGTAATGGGTACACCGGAAGATTTTGTTGAAGAAGAGGCTCTTGAGGAGGAATCTTATACTGCACAAAGAAAAACCAAACGAAGGCTTTACCGTGATCCTGACAGCCGTGTAATTGGCGGTGTATGCGGCGGGCTGGGTGCCTATTTTAACATCGACCCGGTTGTTCTCCGGATTATCTTTGTGGTACTGATTTTCCTTACCACGGGTGCAGCACTTTTAGCCTACTTCATTCTCTGGATTGCCGTTCCAAAGGCAGTTACTACCGCCCAACGACTGGAAATGAGGGGACAGGAAGCTACAGTTAAAAATATCGAAAAATCGATCCGTGAAGAGGTAAGGGAGGTTAAGGAAAGCTACAACAGATTTCGCCAGTCGGACTCTTACGCGAAGGGTAAAAAAAAAATAACGGGAGCTGGTGAGGTAACCTATAGCATCGTTAAACTTTTGCTCAAAATTGCAGTAGTAATTATTGGAGTCATACTGATCATTTCGGGCCTGCTTGGACTCATCGGACTTATTACCACCGTTACACTCGGACAGTCGCTCATAGATGGTTTACCATTTGTAATGGGACCCGAAATTCCGTTTAGTGACATGCTGAATTATCTTGTAGAACCGTCAACAGTGACTCTTGGCCTTATTCTTTTTGGATTACTGGCCGGAATACCCATGTTGGCAATGGTTTACATAGGATCCAAATTTGTATTCAGGTACAAATCGAACAATACGGCAGTGGGACTTGCAATGGCAGGTGTTTGGCTGGTGGCACTGATTGTTTTATTTGTAGTAACAACCAATCAGCTTCAGAATTACAGAAATGAAGGTTCGGTCATTGTGAATTCTACTATTGACTGCAATAATTGTGAAACACTTTACCTGAACCTGGGAGAAGACAGATATAAAGGATATGCAGCACACCATTGGGATTTAAATCATTTGCGTGTTGTCCAGTCCGATGGAAAAAACCAGATGATCGGAAACCCGCGGCTTGACATTGAGAAGGCGAACGGAGAACAGTTTATTGTACAGATCAGGAAAAGTGCACGCGGACGTTCACGCGAAGGTGCCCGCGATTATGCCAATGATCTGAAATATAACTTTCAGCAAAATGATTCCATGTTGGTGTTCGACCCATATTTTTTCCCTGATGACAACAAGTGGCGTAACCAGGAAGTAATGATCACACTGAAAGTTCCGGAAGGGAAAAGGGTTTATATTGACGACAGAATGATAGACATTATATATGACGTAGAGAATGTAACCAATACATGGGATGGTGATATGATTGGAAAATACTGGGAGATGAAGCCTGATGGGCTGACCCTTGTTGAAACAGAGGAAACGGAAGAATAGTTTTGGTTAATTAATAGCAATTATTTGAATTTTGTTACCGCAGCTGCCCTACAGCTGCGGTTTCTTTATTTTTATTCCTGTTGAACCCCCGGTTGGTTATGCTGTTGGAAACCGTACCAGGATTTGCGCGTATACGATTCTATAAATTGAACCCTGCTGGTACAGGTGGTAATTCAAATTAGTATGGGAAAGTTGGATTTAAGGCTGTTTTTGTTTTTGCTGATGTTTCCAATGCTGTCCTGCGCCCAGGAGGCAGATCCCTTTTTTGCACAGAGAAACAGGATGGTTCAAAATCAGATAGCCAACAGGGGCATTACAGATGAAAAGGTTCTTGAAGCTTTCAGGCAGGTTGAACGCCATAAGTTTGTATTGCCGGAATATATTCCGTATGCCTACAACGATTCACCGCTGCCTATTATTGAAGGGCAGACAATATCACAACCATACATCGTAGCCTATATGACAGATGTGCTCGATTTAAAAAAGACAGATAAGGTGCTTGAAATAGGCACAGGCTCAGGTTACCAGGCTGCAATACTGGCTGAAATATGTGATTCGGTTTTCACTATAGAACTTTTTGAATCGCTGGGGAAGCGTTCCAGGGATTTGTTTGACCAGCTTGGATATACAAATATAAATTCAAAAATTGGCGATGGCTACAAGGGATGGCCTGAGTATGCGCCCTTTGATGCAATTGTTGTAACTGCTTCTCCTGAAAAGATTCCATTGCCATTGCAGGAGCAGCTTGCCGAAGGGGGCAGGATGATTATCCCGGTCGGAGGCAGTAACATACAGCAACTGGTTCTGCTGAGGAAGCGGAAGGGCAAAATAAGGGAAGAAAGTATTTTGCCGGTCAGGTTTGTTCCGCTAATCGATTCTGAGGGCAAGAGATATTAGTATGCAATTTTGATCTGTGCTTCTTATTTATAAATTTGGCATAAATTAAACACGAACATTTCAGTCTATGAATGAATGTCAATATAATCTTGTAATTTCTGCAGATCATTCCTTACTGATTATTAATCAATGTTGTCCGGTAACATTGTTAAAACAATGAATTTTGAGATCTCTCACTTCGTTCGAGATGACAATCAGTTAGTTATATATTTGGGAGGAGTAGGTT
>JAEYNZ010000020.1 GCA_023412195.1 Bacteroidota bacterium | reverse complement strand
GTGTCACTCTTGCCTGATGGTATCAAGACTATTAGGATTAAGACTCAAGACAGGATCGTATGCCAGTTGATTAGCAGGATCCTGTCTTGATACTTGTGTCTAAGTATCTTGTGTCTTGTGTCTAAGCATCTTGTGTCACTCTTGCCTGATGGTATCAAGACTATTAGGATTAAGACTCAAGACAGGATCGTCTGCCAGTTAGTTAGCAGGATCCTGTCTTGATACTTGTGTCTAAGCATCTTGTGTCGTGTACCTAAGCATCTTGTGTCACTCTTGCCTGATGGTATCAAGACTATTAGTATAAAGACACAAGACAAGATCGTATGCCAGTTAATTAGCAGGATCCTGTCTTGATACTTGTGTCTAAGTATCTTGTGTCTTGTATATAAGCATCTTGTGCCTGTTCAATCCGTAAATCAGATGCCGAAAGCTTCTTTTACTTTATCAATCCAGTCTAACCTTTCCCATGTGAACAATTGAACTGTAACGTCTTTCGGGCCATTTGCATAAGGTGATTCAAATCTCTTGACAACAGTCTGGGGTTCACGACCCATATGGCCATAGGCGGCGGTTTCAAGGTATATAGGGTTACGAAGTTTAAGCCTTTCTTCTATGGAAGCAGGCGTGAGGCCGAATATTTCCTTCACCTTCAGGGCAATTTCACCATCTGTAAAATCCACATTACTTCTGCCATAGGTATTCACATAAACCCCTACTGGTTCTGCAACACCTATTGCATATGCAAGCTGCACCAGGATTTCGTCGGCAACACCCGCAGCAACAAGGTTTTTGGCAATATGACGGGCAGCATACGCAGCTGAGCGGTCAACTTTTGACGGATCTTTTCCCGAAAAAGCGCCCCCTCCATGGGCACCCCTGCCCCCGTAGGTATCAACTATGATTTTACGGCCGGTAAGTCCGGTATCGCCGTGCGGGCCACCAATTACAAATTTCCCGGTAGGATTCACATGATACACAATATCATCTCCGAAAAGTGCCTGTACCCTTTCTGGCAACAAGGACTTCACCCTCGGAATCAGAATATTGATAACATCCTGCCTGATTTTATCGAGCATGGGTTTGTCCTCGTCAAACTCATCATGCTGGGTTGAAACTACAATGGTGTGTACTTTCAGCGGTGAATTGTCGTCCGAATATTCTATGGTAACCTGAGATTTGGAATCTGGACGCAGGTATGTCATTTCTTTTTGCTCCCTGCGGATTGCCGCAAGCTCCTTCAGGATCAGGTGTGAGATTTCGAGCGGAAGAGGCATGTAATGATCGGTATCCCTGCAGGCATAGCCGAACATCATTCCCTGGTCACCGGCTCCCTGTTCTGTTTTCTCCTCTTTGTCAACTCCACGGTTGATATCGGGGCTTTGTTCATGGATGGCAACAAGTACGCCGCAAGAATCGCCTTCGAAGCGATATGCACCTTTGGTATAACCAATCTTATTGATTACCCGTCGTGTCACTTCCTGCACATCAACATATGTTTTTGATTTAACCTCACCTGCAACAACTACCTGTCCGGTGGTTACGAGTGTTTCAATAGCAACTTTGGAATTGCTGTCGAAGGCCAGAAATTCATCCAGCAGGGCATCAGAAATCTGATCAGAAACTTTGTCGGGATGACCTTCAGAAACCGACTCACTTGTAAATAAGTAACTCATAATCCATTCATTTTTACAAACAGGTTTTTGGAACATGGATTTCTGAGATTTCAGAAATGCCGGTTCAAACCCATTTATTTGGTTTTACAATTATTTGGCTGCGGGATGTATAAGATTGTACGGTACGAAAAAAAGCACGATTGCTTTAGCATTTTTTTCTGTGGTTGCAATCAATCTCAAATCCTTCCACGTAGCAATGGCAAATGTAATATTCTTTGGGAAATAAATAAGGAGTTTTTTGAATTAATTTTTCAGGTAATATGAAAAAGCAAGCGGGGCTTTGATTCAGGCCCGCTTGCTATACGGTACATGGTTTCTTTCCGTGTACTTACATGTTCTTGATAAGCTGTAAAATCAGTTTCCCCAAATCTGTCCGCGTATTTCACCAGGAGGAAACTGGGAAGTATGCACATTTACATAGGCATTTCCTTCCTTCATTGCATCGATCAATGCAGAAAGTGGCTGCCCGGCTAAACCACCTGTAAGGCTGGAGGCAGTGATGGTTCCCTGGGCCAGGATACCATTGCTTTTACCCGGAATAAGCTGTGCAGGAGGAGAAGACGGGTATAACCATGCAACCACACCCCCGTTGACACCGGCAGGAGCCAGATGAATATGAGCCATTTGTACATTTTCGATGTTGGCTACAATCACCTTATAGCTCAATTCTGTTCCGTCTTTGCTGAGCTGAAATATTGCCTGGCCTGTGGCACGGCTATCATTTGCAGGCACTTCCTGACTACCACTCAGGTGTGCTCTGAAATTGAGAGGGATTGCTGCGTTTTTTAAGGCAGCATCATCAGTGATCAATTCTTCAGTTTCATGTTTGGTACAAGCTGAGAATACCAAAAGAATTGCTGAAAACAAATAAAGCAGATGTTTTTTCATAATAGTAAATATTAGAATTAATAAACTACTAACATAAAGGGAGTTATAAAAGTTTTATAAAAACACAAAAAAGTATTTTTTTGTACGGACAGCATGTGACCGGATGTGTCCTGCAACGAGCAGAACAGGTAGTAACAATTTAAAAAGCTGCTGTTTTTCAATTATATAAACATACTATTGTCTATGTCGCCGGAAATTTGTAGTTTTCGGTCGGAATAAATGTTCCGGAGACATGAAAATCTGGATAAAGCAAACTTTTATCATAATCTTACTTTTATGCTTGTCGGGAATAAAAGGCTATGGGCAGTTGGAACCTATTCTGACCCAGTATATGTTTAATATGCAGCCTGTTAATCCTGCCTATGCCGGAATGTGGGAAAAAGTAGGCTTTTCAACTCTTGTCAGGAAACAATGGTCAGGAATCAACCGGTCACCGCTCACACAGGTATTTTCATTTTACACTCCCATGAACAACAGGGTTGCTGTAGGACTCAATGTCACCAATGACAACTATGGACTGGAAAGCAAATTAGGCATTTTTGGAGATTATGCCTATGAAGTTGCTATCACTCCGCGCTCCCGGTTAAGACTCGGACTCAAATATGGCTTTTTGAACTATAAAAACCCGCTTACGCAGTATCAGTTATACCCTGACGGACACTACGATCCTGCATATGCCGAAGATGTAGATTTAAAATTCCTTCCCAACTTTGGTGTAGGAGCTTTTTTATATCAGGACAATTATTACATAGGTCTTTCCATTCCCAAAATGCTTAAGAACGATTTTAAGGCAAACATTAATAATTACAACATCGAAGCCCAGATTCAGACCTTATACTTCACAGCCGGATATATTTTCCGGTTTATTCAGTTTAACTATCTGGTTTTCAAACCCACCATGATGATTACTGCCAACAAGGGATTGCCCGTCCAGTACGACGTGGGAGCCAATTTTATGATCCGGGAGCAGTTGTGGCTTGGTATGATGATGCGTTCGGGGAATGCTGCAAGTTTTGTATCACAATGGATCATGGACAACAATCTCCGCATAGGTTTTGCCCTTGATTTAACCTATAATGAAATCTTTCCCTACCAATATGGCACTTATGAATTTTCACTTGGATTCAACATGGACTTCTTTGGCAGAAGTTACATCAGGGAAAAGTATTTCTAAAACAGTATGTAATTGATTCTGCTGTTCCGGAAAACCCTGGTAAAAGGATTCAATAATAAATAATCAGGAAAATGCCTGTAGGAAAAGATCATGACTTTCAATTTCAACTGCCATTTTTCTATTTTTGCAGCTTACAGGAATAATTATGAACAACAACTTTACTAAAACAAACTATAGCCTCCAATCGGTAAAAACAGGTAAAATCTTTAATGATAATGGATGGACCCTTGATGCACCTAACGAAACAGAGCCTTCTCTAATTCGTGCTGTTTATGAAAAAAAAGAACTGAATACAAAAAACGGACTGCCCGGATTATACCGCTTTGCCGACTGGCTGCCCATCTGCCGTATTTTGAAAGGTTCGTCAGCACCTGTTACCTATAAAAGTGAAGGATTGGCCAAACAACTTGGATTAAGCAACCTTTGGATTACATTCAGTGGTTACTGGCCAGAAAAACAAGCTTCCATGGACACCTGTAGTTTTAAGGAAACAGAAGCATATTCTGTTTGCGGCCGTATGACACCGGAAATGAATAAAATCCTTGTTGTGGCTTCAGCCGGAAATACTTCACGTTCCTTTGCAAAAGTATGTTCCGAAAACAACATTCCGCTGTTGATATGCGTACCCGAAGACAACATCAGCGCCTTGTGGTTTGATAAACCGTTGAATAGTTGCGTAAAACTATTTTGCAGCCGCTCGGGCAGCGATTATTTTGATGCTATACATTTATCAAACATCGTGGCTTCAATGGAAGGTTTTATTCCTGAGGGAGGAGCAAAAAATGTTGCACGCCGTGATGGGATGGCTACCACTGTTTTGTCGGCAGTAACAACGATTGGCAGAATTCCTGAGTATTATTTTCAGGCAGTGGGTAGTGGCACAGGAGCCATTGCTGCCTGGGAAGCCAACCTGCGCCTGCTGGAAGACGGACGGTTTGGGAATGGCAAAATGAAACTGATGGTTTCGCAAAACTCCCCATTTATTCCAATGTATGATGCATGGAAAGCCAGGTCGCGTGCCATGCTTCCCCTCGATGATGAACTTGCCCGCAGACAGGTCGAGGAAATTGATGCAAAGGTGCTATCAAACCGGAAACCACCTTACCCCATTGCGGGTGGCCTCTTTGATGCGTTGATGGATACAGATGGTGACGTACTTATAGCTACAAACGATGAAGCACGGGCCGCATCTATATTATTTCAACAAACTGAAGGGATCGACATACATCCGGCTGCATCCGTTGCCACTGCTACTCTTATTCAGGCTGTTCAAAATCAATTGGTTGACAAAAACGCTTTGATTATGTTGAATATAACAGGCGGGGGGGAGCAAAGAATCAAGAATGAAAAAGAACTTTTTTATATGAAGCCTGATCAAATCTTTGATATTAATCCTGATCCGCATGAGATAGCTGCCTGCATAAAAAATCTGTTTTAAATATATTATTCACTTCAAATTCATATCTTCATATCATCTTTATAAATCGACATTTAAACCATTCTGTTATGAAAAGCAAGAAGTATATTTACTATCTGTTACCCGTTTTCTTTATGATACTTCTCCTGTCGTGCAACAAGTACGCCAACTACAGCAACACACAATGGGAGGAGCAGGAGAATCCACCCTGGGAAGACCCGAAGGTCAGCGAAATCAACAGGCTGGAGCCACGTGCACATTTTATTCCTTATGCCAGTGTTGAACAGGCAAGAGCAGAGGATAAATGGTCTTCTCCGATGGTTCAGTCTTTAAATGGCATGTGGAAGTTCCATCTTGCACAGCATCCTTCAGAACGGCCATACTGGTTTTTTAAAGATGATTTTGATATACGGGAGTGGAATGATATCAAAGTTCCTGCCAACTGGGAAGTTGAAGGTTACGATTATCCTATCTATACAAATGTTACCTATCCCCACAGCAGGACTCCCCCATTAATTGAAGGGAATTATAATCCTGTAGGTTCCTATAAAAGGACTTTTACCATTCCCCCGGGATGGAAGGGAAAAGAAATCATCCTTCATTTCGGGGCTGCAAGTTCCATGTTAAATGTATGGGTTAATGAAGAATACGTGGGTTACAGTGAAGACAGTAAAACACCTGCCATGTTCAATATTACCAATCTGGTTAAGACAGGTAACAATTCACTTGCAGTTGAAATATTCAGATGGTGCGACGGCTCTTACCTTGAAGACCAGGATTTCTGGCGCATCAGCGGAATGACCCGCGATGTATACCTTCTTGCACGCGACAAGCAAAATATACATGATTTCAAAGTAACCGCGGGATTGGATGAAACTTATACCGATGGAATTTTTTCCCTGGAGGTGGAAGTGTTGAACCTTGGTGAAAATACCGGCTCGGTTACACTCGATGCAGTGCTTTATGATCAGGGAAATATTTTTGGTGAGTTTTCACAAGAGGTTAATGCAGGAAAACAAAATGTACATTTTGCTGCACGCTTTCCTGAGGTGAAAAAATGGTCGGCAGAATATCCAAACCTTTATGAACTTGTCATTACGCTGAAAAATGAAAACAACATTGTAGAAGTGATACGTCAGGATGTTGGCTTCCGCACTGTTGAAATTAAAGATGCAAACCTGCTCGTTAACGGGCAATATGTATACCTGAAAGGTGCCAACCTCCACGAACATCATGATGTTACAGGGCATGTAGTCGATAAGGAAACCATGCTTAAGGATATTTATGTTATGAAGGCTCATAACCTGAATGCTGTGCGTACTTCACATTATCCGCAGCCTGAGTTATGGTATGAGTTGTGTAACAGGTATGGCCTCTATGTCATAGATGAAGCAAATATTGAGTCGCACGGAATGGGATATGGAAATGAATCCCTGGCCAAAGATGAAAACTGGATGGAGTCACATCTTTTCCGCACAAAGAATATGTATGAACGCGATAAAAACCAGCCTTCCATCATCATCTGGTCGCTGGGAAATGAAGCCGGAAACGGGGTGAACTTTATGGCTACCTATGAGTATTTAAAATCTGCAGATCAGAGCCGCCCTGTGCAGTACGAACAGGCACACGGAGGTGAAAATACAGACATAACCTGCCCGATGTACATGCGCATTGAAGGCATGGAACGATATGCACAAAGCAATCCAACCAAACCTCTTATACAATGCGAATATGCCCATGCCATGGGTAATAGCGTAGGTAATCTTCAGGATTACTGGGATGTTATTGAGAAATATGACGCATTGCAGGGCGGCTTCATCTGGGACTGGGTAGATCAGGGATTGCTAACTACCAACGAACAGGGAGAACAATACTGGGCATACGGAGGTGATTTTGGCCCCGAGGATGTTCCATCCGACGGCAATTTCTGTCTGAACGGACTGGTAAATCCCGACAGGGTGGCTAAACCCCACTTGCTTGAGGTAAAGCAGGTTTACCAATACATCGGATTTGAAGCCGTCGATCTCAGCAAGGGTGTCATTGGCATTAAAAACAAATACGCCTTCCGGAATCTTTCCGATTTCAACCTGGAATGGGATGTAACCGGTGACGGACAGGTGGTTAAAACGGGTAAGATCGATAACATCGCCACAAAACCCGGAGAACAGGAACAGGTAACCCTGGATCTTGAATTCAGAAAAGAACCGGGAGTGGAATACTTCCTGAATCTCAGGGCTTCATTAAGAAACAGGGATGGTTTGCTGGAACCCGGAACAATACTTGCTGCCGGACAATTCCAGTTACCAGGAGGTGCTGCGCTGCAAAAAATGAACCTTGCAGGTATGCCCGCTCTAAAAGTAGAAGATACAGACAGCCTCGTAACCATATCAGGTGAAGGCTTTTCAGTTTCATTTGACAAAGTTGCAGGTGTGATGAACAGCTTTAAGAAAGATGACATCCAGCTCATTGAAAGCGGCCTTGTTCCCAACTTCTGGAGAGCCCCTATCGACAACGACTTTGGCAATAACCTGCACAAACGCAGCCGTGTATGGCGCGAAGCAGGTAAAAACCGCCAGGTGGCGGCAGTATCGGTAAATCCTAAAGGCAGTAACCAGGCTGATGTTGTATTTAAATTCAATCTTGTAAATCAAGCCGGTGAAAAAATTGCCGACTACCAATCTGCATACCATGTTTATGGTTCGGGTGATATCGTGGTTGATAATCAATTTAAAATGATACAGAAAGAGCTTCCTGAAATCGTCCGTATGGGTATGAATATGATCATGCCACGGCGTTTCGACCAGATGGCATGGCTTGGCCGCGGGCCTCACGAAAGCTACTGGGACCGTAAAACAAGTGCTTTCGTAGGATTATACCAGGGTACCGTAGCCGACCAGTACTGGGCTTATCTCCGTCCGCAGGAAAACGGCAATAAAACAGATGTACGCTGGCTGGCTGTAACCGACAATGAAGGTAACGGAATCTACTTTGAAGGGCTGCAACTGCTTGAAGTAAGTGCCCATCACAACCTGCAGGAAGATTTTGAATCGATGGAACGTACCGACGGCCGGCAGCAGGAAGGCGTAGTAGTGGTAAACCGCCATACAACAGACGTCAAGCCACGCGACCTGACTTCAGTCAACATTGACTTTAAACAAATGGGCGTTGGTGGCGACAACAGCTGGGGAGCCAGAACCCATGACCAATACCGGCTCACAGGAACAGAATACAAATACAGTTTCAGAATGAAACCCATAAAAACCGGAGATGTTCCTCAGCAAATTGCAAAGCAAAAAATTTAAGCTTCAATTTCAATAAAGAAGGTTGCCTTCACTGCTGTCCTGAACCAGGAATGCAGGAAGGCAACCTTTTGCTTTCTAAACCGGAATTAAAAATCCAGCTATGAAAAAACTTTTTTTTATTGTTTCCATTGGAATAATTGCTTCCTGTACAGTTCAGAAAAGCAGTGAACTTTATTCTGAGGCTTTCAGCCTGAAAAACATCCATACCGCAAATAAGGAAATCAGCAGTGTGCAAGAAGGCCGGGGATTTGATTCAGAAGTTATACATATAACTCCGGCAGCTAATAACCAAAGCCTGGTGCTGTGGGAAGGAAGTGATGCTTCAGGCTGGGAGCAGGCTTCTTACCTTGTCTGTGAAATATGGCACAGCAATGACTTCAGTGCCGTATTAAACCTCGAATTCTTCAGAAATGAAGGGAAGGCAGGCAGCATCATTGCTCAAAGTGGCGATCAGGCAGGCGATGCTACAGGTACTCCAAGGATGGCAGCCAAGATAGGAGTCCTGCCCCTGCTGAAAACAAAAGTTATTTTCCCGCTTGAACATCTCGACGGACAGGAAATCTTCATGCACCGCTTCCCACGGCAATTAAAAGGTACCGTTCTTGGAAACCGCATGAAACCGGGAGATATTTCCAAAGTGGCCATTCGTTTCGGCCCCTGGCAGGAGCCACATTTCACGCCTGAATTTGAGCTGGCAGCCGTATATCTTACTCGCGAACTTCCTGAACCCTACCCTGCGCCGGAGCACGCGGTTGTAGATCAATTCGGACAGTGGGCAGTTAAGGACTGGCCAGGAAAAACAAAAAGTGAACAGGAATTAAAGGACCTCCTGGAATCACAGCTTAAAAATGCCTCCACCACCACTTTTCCTGAAAACTGGAGCAAATATGGTGGCTGGAAGAAAAAGCAGTTTGCTGGTACCGGTTTCTTCCGTACCCACCACGACGGAACCCGCTGGTGGCTATTGGATCCCGAAGGGTATGCCTTTGTTTCGGTGGGTGTTGACTGTATCCGCGACAATGCCACAGGTGTCATTACCGGGCAGGAGGACCTGCTGGAATGGGTGCCTGACAAAAGTAACGAAGTATATAAGGCGGCTTATTCAGGACGGGGAGAAATGGTAATGCTCGACTATTATAAAACAAACCTGATGCGCGTATTCGGAGAAAGCTGGCGGGAAAAATGGGAAACCATTACTTCAGGGCAGATCCGTGAATTCAGGCTGAACACCATTGCAAACTGGTCGGATACCAATTATGCACGCAAGGCAAAGCTTCCCTATGTTCTTCCGTTAAATGGGTTTCCTTCTACTAAACAGAATCTGTTCCGCGATTTCCCTGATGTGTTTTCTTCTGAATACCTTGATAATGCTAAACAATTTGCAAGTCAGCTTGAAGATTACAAGGGCGACCCTTACCTCATCGGGTATTTCCTCAGAAATGAACCGCACTGGGCATTTGGTGCACATGATATTGCTTTTGAAATGTTTGCCACCCCTCAGCCTTCAGAATCAAAAAACACATTTGCGCGCTGGCTATCCACTCAATATCCGGGAATCAATGAGTTCAATCAGAGCTGGAACCTTCAGCTTGCCGATTTTAAAGCCCTGACAACCCAAATCTTTGAGGAATATCCTTCTGAAAAAGCTAAAGAGGACTTCTGGAAGTTCTCCGAAATACTTGTCAAAAAATATGTTGATGTTCCATGCGATGAAGTGGAGAAAGTCGACCCCGATCACCTGAACCTTGGAATGCGCTATGCATGGATCAGTTCCGACCTGCTGTATAAGGCAGGCGACCGCTTCGATGTATTTTCAATCAATGGCTATGGAAATCCCGGTCCACCGGCCACTGCTGAAATTGCACGCATCAGTGGAAAGCCTGTCATGATTGGTGAATACCACTTCGGAGCTACCGACCGCGGACTGCCTGCAAGCGGTATCCAGGGAGCACTTAGCCAGGAAGAAAGAGGGAAAGCCTACAGGTATTACCTTGAACAGGGACTGGCACGGCCTGAACTGATTGGCATCCACTATTTCCAGTGGCTCGACCAGCCGGTTTTCGGGCGCTTCGACGGTGAAAACTACAACATCGGCTTCATGGACATCTGCAACAGACCCTACAGCGAACTGACCGAAGCTGCCATTCAAAGCCATACCCGCATGTATGAAGTTGCTGCCGGTGAAACAGCTCCCTATGATGAAGTCATTGAACGGATACCTTCAATTCATTATTAAAATCAAACCATCATGAACTTCATCCAACTGCTTTTTCTGATCCTTTTCATGGGTTGTACTGAAAAGGGAGATGACAAACTGCAGGCTGAACCTCCGGCAGAAGTAACAATCATTCCCGAAACAACTTACCAGGTCATTCACAACTTTGGAGCTTCCGATGCATGGAGCTGCCAGTTCACAGGAAACTGGCCCGATGAACAACGAAACAGGCTGGCTGATTTGCTGTTCAGCCTTGAAACAGATGATGATGGTTCACCATCAGGTATCGGTTTAAGCTGCTGGCGGTTCAATATAGGGGCAGGAAGCGCAAGGCAGGGAATCAGTCGGGAATAGATGATCCGTGGCGCCGTGCAGAAAGCTTCATGCAGGACGACAAAAGCTATAACTGGAACCATCACCAGGGACAGCGGTGGTTCCTGAGGGCTGCCAAAGAACGAGGGGTTGAAACATTCATAGGTTTTGTGAACAGTCCGCCTGTTGCCCTCACTAAAAATGGCAAGGCCCACTCTTCAGGCGGAAATTCAATGAACCTGACAGATGACAACCTGCCGGCATTCAGCAACTACCTGGTGGATGTAACAAAAAATATACATCAGAATGAAGGAGTCCTTTTTGATTACCTGTCACCGGTGAATGAGCCCCAGTGGGAATGGAAAGGAGGACAGGAAGGTTCGCCATGGAAGAATGAAGAAATTGCCCGTCTATGCAGAATTCTTGGAAATGATTTACTTGAAGCGGGACTTCCCACACAGATTGAAATCACAGAAGCAGGCCAGCTGAACCATCTCTATGAAGCCGGCAATGATGCCGAACGCGGTTATCAGGTAAAGGAGTTCTTCTCGCCGGCATCGGAAAACTACATCGGCAATGTACCCAATATGGCTCACAAAATTGCGGCCCACAGCTATTTCACTACTACAAACGACAAAGTATTGGCTGAGGTAAGAACCCGTCTGCACAAGGAAATCATTGAGGTTGACCCTGCCCTGGAGTTCTGGATGACAGAATATTGCATTCTGGGCGACAACGACGGGTTTAAAGGAAACCGCCGCGACCTTGGAATGGAAACAGCACTTTTTGTAGCCAATGTAATCCACAGCGACCTGATGACAGGCCTTGCATCGGCATGGCAGTGGTGGATTGCCATTAGTCCCTATGATTATAAGGACGGGCTGATCTACATCGACAAAAGCGAAACCGGGGGTAAAATTTATGAATCGAAGCTGCTATGGGCCCTTGGCAATTATTCACGGTTCATCCGGCCCGGCGCAACTGTTATTCAGGCGGTCAACCCAAACAACCCAAAATTAAAAGTTTCGGCGTACAAAAACACCGGCGGTGAAATAGTGTTGGTTATATTGAACCGCGAACCAAAGAACCAAAAATTAAAGATCAACCTGCAGGGAGATTATCAAAAGAAGGGCCGCATCTATGAAACATCAGCAGCAAACAACCTGAAGTACATGGGTGAAGTAAGCCTTGAGAAACCAATGGAAGTACCGGCAGAAAGTGTGACAACGATTGTTCTTTAGTAAAGATAAAGAATTGTATCAGGCAACTAGGTCAGACACAAGACAAATAGACACAAGTTTCAAGACTGTAGGCAACCACTGATTAAAAAGTCTTGAACCTGAAAAGTTCATAGGTTTACAGGACGAATGTTGGCACGATCCTCCCAGCTCTAAAGGAGTCGTATGTTTTTCTGCGCCTTTTATTTACGCATCAATGAAATACAATAAACGACACGTTCCGGGCCAATGTCCTCCGCTAAATAATCCTGTAAACATCCTGCATCCAAAAATTCCCCATATAAGTTTTTACTTTAACTTTGCCAAAAACCGTTTGATCATGAAGTTTCAGAATTTTACATACCTGTTGCTGATGCTGCTGACCCTTGCCGTTCCATTGGCTTTCAGCTTCGAAAAACAGGTCGCGTATTATAAAAAATTAAAATTTCTGCTTCCCGCAATTTTGTTTTCCGGGACAATATTCATCATGTGGGACATCCGCTTTACTGAACTTGGAATCTGGAATTTTAATCCCGACTATATTACAGGGATATACATTCTTAATCTACCCCTTGAGGAATGGCTGTTTTTTCTTGCAATTCCTTACAGCTGTGTTTTTATTTATGAAGTGCTGCATGTAAAACTCCCCCATTTTGAAAAACCCAACCTCTTTGTTGCAATCAGCCTGGTGCTGCTGGTAGCCTTCGCACTGACAGCATATTTTGCACGGGAGAAGCTGTATACTTTCTTCACCTTTTTCCTGCTTACAGTTTATTTCGGTTATGTCATTTTCAGAAACCACTTTAAAAGCCACTATACAAAATTCTATCTTACATGGCTGATATCGCTCCTGCCCTTCTTCATTGTCAACGGACTTCTTACCGGACTGCCCGTAGTTGAATACAACAACCATCATAACCTTGGTATCCGCATCATAACCATCCCGGTTGAAGATGTCTTCTACTTCTTTCTGTTGCTGATAATGAATCTTACAATTTACGAGTACATGAAAAAGCAAAAGCTTTTAAAGTTCGGCAACCAGTCATATTAACACATTCACCATGGATTTTCTGTATAAGGCTGGTATCATTGCATATTCCATATTGATAAGAGGATTTGCCTTTTTCAAACCCAAAGCAAAACAATTTGTATCAGGCAGAAAGAACTGGAAACAAAACCTTGCCTCAAAAATCGATACAAATGCCCGCTACATTTGGGTTCACTGTGCCTCCCTGGGGGAATTCGAACAAGGCCGCCCGCTCATTGAAGAAATAAAAAAGCGCTTCCCGCAATACAGGATCCTGCTTACATTCTTTTCCCCTTCCGGTTATGAAATCCGGAAAAACTACGACCAGGCCGACATCATAATGTACATGCCAATGGACACCCCACGCAATGCAAAAGATTTCATACGCATTGTCAGACCTCACATGGCATTTTTTATTAAGTACGAATACTGGTACTTTTTTATCAGTGAATTGAAAAGGCAGAATATACCCTTATATATCATCTCAGCAATATTCAGGGATACCCAACCATTCTTTAAAAATAACCTGCAGGGACGGTGGTACGGAAAAATTCTCCGTATGCCCGAACATTTTTTTGTCCAGGATGACAAATCAGCCAGGCTTCTGGAATCAGAAGGGATCAGCAATTACACCATATCGGGAGATACCCGCTTCGACCGGGTTGCAGCCATAGCAAAAGCAGCAAAAGATATACCACTGGTTGAGAAATTCAGCAGCGGCAAACCTCTTCTCATAGCCGGAAGTACCTGGAAGCCTGATGAGGAGTTGCTTGCAGAATATATCAACAGCCATGAGTTGAAAATGGTGATTGCCCCACATGAAGTAACTCCTGCCAACCTGAACCAGCTTGAACAGCTTCTGAAAAAACCCTTTATCAGGTTCAGCAAGGCTTCACACGCCGATCCTGAGCTATACCAGGTGCTCATTATCGACTCGGTGGGCATGCTCTCGTCGCTCTACCGTTACGGGAGCATTGCATATATAGGAGGTGGCTTCGGAGTAGGAATCCATAACATCCTGGAAGCAGCTGTATTTGGGTTACCAGTCATATTTGGCCCCAGGTATGAAAAATTCAGAGAGGCAGTTGAACTGGAAAAAGAAGGGGGTGCCTTTCCAGTTCATAATTATGAACAGGTTAAAGAAGTGATGGATGGACTGCTGAATGATCAGAAAAAACTTGAAATTTCTGCTGATGCATCCAGAGCATTCGTAACAAAAAATACAGGTTCTACAAATCTTATCATAACTAAAGTTTTTAACAAATGATGGATTCCCTCCTTTCAGTTTGATATACAACAAGTCAGTAAACAATTGGTATTGATTAACCGAAAATTCGAAGCCAAATGAGCCCTTCCTGACGTTTAAATCGAAAATTTCTGTTAACTTTTTGTTGAAAATAACAGGCTAATTCATTTACCATCAACTGAATAACCATTCAAAGTTGATAACTTTTTGATTTTTTATATATAAAAGTGATCAGGATAATTGGTATCCTTTTTATCTTGCATAGCACAAATCGGTAACAAAACCTTTCAATCCCGAAAGTGAAAAAAATGTATATAAATAATATTAACTGAACACTATGGCATTAGAAGAAGTATCAGTAACAGCCCCGGCGGGAAACAAAATCTGCTCGCAGGATGAAGCAATAAATGCTTCCCGCATCTATTTTAAAGGCGATGACCTGGCAGCAAGAGTATGGGTAAACAAGTATGCGCTGAAAGATTCTTACGGCAATATTTTTGAGCGCACACCCGAAGACATGCACCGCCGCCTGGCAAAAGAAATTGTACGGATTGAAAAACGTTACCCGAACCCCTTTAGTGAAGAAGAAATTTATAATGTACTTAAAGATTTCAGGTACATCGTTCCACAGGGCGGGCCCATGACAGGGATCGGCAATGAGTACCAGATTGCGTCGCTCTCCAACTGTTTTGTGGTTGGAAACCAGGGAAACTCCGACTCCTATGGTGGTATACTTAAAGTAGACCAGGAGCAGGTACAACTCATGAAGCGCAGGGGTGGCGTAGGGCATGACCTGTCGCACATCAGGCCCAAAGGCTCTCCTGTTAAAAATTCTGCGCTCACTTCTACGGGTATAGTTCCGTTCATGGAAAGGTACTCCAATTCAACCCGCGAAGTTGCCCAGGATGGAAGACGCGGAGCACTCATGCTGTCGGTTTCAATCAAACACCCCGACTCTGAAAGTTTTATCGACGCCAAACTGGAACAGGGAAAAGTAACAGGGGCCAATGTTTCGGTGAAAATTGAAGATGAGTTTATGAAAGCGGTTGAAACGGATCAGGCATACCTGCAGACTTACCCCATTCATGATCCCAACCCGTTATACAAAAAGGAAATAGATGCAGGGAAACTCTGGAAAAAAATCGTAAAAAATGCATGGCAGTCGGCCGAGCCTGGCATCCTCTTCTGGGATACAATCATCAGGGAATCTGTACCCGATTGTTATGCCGATCTTGGCTACCGTACGGTGTCAACCAACCCATGCGGCGAGATCCCTCTATGCCCTTACGACAGTTGCAGGTTACTTGCAATCAACCTGTATTCGTATGTCGAAAACCCCTTCACCCCGGAAGCTTCATTCAACTTTGAATTATTCCGGGAACACATCCACTATGCACAGCGCATCATGGACGACATCATCGACCTGGAACTTGAAAAGATAGATGCCATCATCGGTAAAATCAATGCCGACCCTGAAGATGAGGAAATAAAGGCTGTAGAGAAAAAACTGTGGGAAAATATCAAACAAAAAGCCAATGAAGGCCGTCGCACAGGCATAGGAATTACAGCCGAGGGCGATATGCTGGCTGCCCTTGGACTGATTTACGGAAGCGACATTGCAACCGATTTTTCCGAAGAAATTCATAAAACAGTAGCCCTGGAATCATACCGTTCTTCGGTATATCTGGCTAAGGAACGCGGTCCGTTTGCCATCTACAGTTCAGAAAGGGAAGCAAACAATCCGTTTATCAACCGCCTGAAGGAAGCTGACCCCTCCCTTTACAAGGAAATGACTAAACATGGCCGCCGCAACATAGCTTTACTTACAATTGCTCCCACTGGAACCACAAGCCTGATGACACAAACCACTTCGGGCATCGAGCCGGTTTTCCTTCCCGTTTACAAACGTCGCAGGAAGGTAAATCCGGGAGACAAGGATGTGCGTGTTGATTTTGTGGATGAAATGGGCGACCACTGGGAAGAATACATCGTATTTCACCACAAGTTCCGTGTATGGATGGAAGCCAACGGGCACAGCCTTAACAAAAACTATACACAGGAAGACCTGGATGAACTGGTGAAACAGTCGCCATACTACAAGGCAACATCAAATGATGTAGACTGGCTCTCAAAGGTACGGATGCAGGGCAGAATCCAGAAATGGGTCGATCACTCCATAAGCGTTACAATCAACCTGCCTTCTGATGCCACAGAAGAACTGGTTGACCAGTTATACTTCGAAGCCTGGAAGAGCGGATGCAAAGGTGTTACCGTTTATCGCGACGGGTCACGTTCGGGCGTTCTGATTTCAAATAACGGGTCGGAAAAGAAGAAAACCGGCTTCCCCACAAAGCGCCCCGAGAAACTGGATGCCGATGTTGTAAGATTCCAGAACAACAAGGAGAAATGGATTGCCTTTATCGGCTTAATGGACAGCAAACCTTATGAGATCTTTACAGGTCTTTCCGATGATGAAGACGGTATCCTTCTGCCTCGTTCCATTATTCATGGCTACATCATAAAAAGCTATGATCCCGATGGCAATTCGCGCTATGACTTCCAGTACGAAAACAAGAGGGGATATAAAACTACCATCGAAGGATTATCTTTCAAATTCAACCCGGTATTCTGGAACTACGCCAAGCTGATTTCAGGAACCTTACGTCACGGGATGCCCATCCATAAAGTGGTTGAACTTGTAACCAGCCTTCAGCTCGATAATGAAACCATCAACTCATGGAAAGCCGGTGTTGCCCGTGCCCTGAAAAAGTACATACCCGACGGAACCCTTGCAGAAGATGCATTATGCGAAGAATGCGGCTCCGACGAAGTAGTTTACCAGGAAGGATGCCTTACATGCATTTCATGCGGATCGTCGAAATGCGGATGAGAAAAATTAGACACAAGATATTGAGACACAAGACACAAGACTTGAATCTGCTAAAATATGTTGATTCGTCTTAATACCAAATTAGGAAAGCCGGTATTTTATAAATTACCGGCTTTCTTATTTACCTGAAAAAAGATCCTTGTAAGTATAAGATTAACTCTCCTGATACTTCTTTTCTATAGTCCTGATACTTGATACTAATAGTCTTGATGCTTCTTTTCTATAGTCCTGATACCTGATACTAATAGTTTTGATACTTCTTTTCTATAGTCCTGATACTTGATACTAATTGTCCTGATACTTCTTTTCCTGGTCTTGATTCTTGAAACTAATAGTCTTGATACTTGATACCAATAGTCTTGATACTTAATACTAATAGTCTTGATACTTGATACTAATAGTCTTGATACTTGATACCAATAGTCTAGATACTTGATACTAATAGTCTTGATACTTCTTTTCTTCAGGCTTCTATCATCCTTTTATAATCGTCGGCCGAAAGCAAATCACCTGCTTCATCCATGCTGCTGACCTCAATTTTAATCATCCATCCTTTTCCGTAAGGGTCCTTGTTCACTAGCTCCGGTTCATCGGCCAGGGCTGCATTTACTTCAGCAACCTTGCCCGCCAGGGGCATAAACAGATCAGACACTGTTTTAACTGCTTCAACTGTACCAAAAGTATCGCCCTTTTCAAGTTCCTCCCCTTCGGTTTCAATTTCAACAAACACAACATCGCCCAATTCATTCTGGGCGTAATCGGTAATTCCCACGACTGCCATGTTGCCTTCAATACGGACCCACTCATGGTCTTCAGTGTACTTCAATTCTGGTATTTTCATCTGTATATGTTTTAAAAATTTATTCCTGAAAAAGGATCATGTCAGATTTAGCCTCTCATCCGGCTTTATATGTTTGTCAAAATTAATACTTTTTACTGAAACGTTGTTTGAAATCTCTCCCTATTTCCGGCAATGGATTTCTTTTATTAAACAGTTGAAACGTTTATTGGTTTCATTTTGTAATATTGTATTTCACATAGTTGTTCCTGAGGAAATAAACAACCCATGGTTAAAAAGACTATCCATTATGATGTTTTCAGAAAATGTAACTTCAGTAAAAGCCCTTACCGCCGCAGCCCGTCATCTGATAGATGAATTTCCCGGCCGCAGGGTGTTTGCATTTTATGGCAGAATGGGTGCCGGAAAGACAACTTTCATCCAGGCCGTCTGCCAGGTGCTGGGTACCAGCGATAATGTGACCAGCCCGACATTTGCGCTTATAAATGAATACAGCACAGAACAGGGAGATTCAATATACCACTTCGACTTCTACCGTATAAAGGATATGGAAGAGGCTTTTGACCTCGGATATGAAGATTATTTTTACAGCGGCTCCTGGTGCCTGATTGAATGGCCCGAAAAAATTGAACCCTTACTTCCAGAGGGTTATGTGAAGGTCACCATCAGTGTGGAAGACGATGAAACCAGGAAGATTACCGCCACATTTTGAAATTAACACTTTAGGGCGTAACTTGCTAAAGATTTGGTCAGCACAAAAATCAGGTTTATGACGATTCAAGAAGAAAAAATGCAAAATACCCCTGCATCAAAAGCTATGCTGATGCCCAAGGAGGAAATGCTCGAAATCAAAACACGCGGACAAAGAATAAGAATTGGCATACCTTCAGATTTCCATAAGGTGGAATACCGCGTTCCCCTGACACCCCAGGCCGTAAACCTGTTAACCTCTTACGGGCATGAAATCTTTATAGAAAAGGATGCCGGAAAAATGGCCAGCTATTCCGATCATGCCTACCGCGAGGCCGGTGCATCCATTGTCGATAAAAAGGAAGAAATTTTTCAATGTGACATCGTGTTGCGGGTAGCACCCTTCGACAATGATGAAATTGACCTCTTGCGGGGAAACCAGGTCATTATGTCGAACATGCAGATCCACGCACACTCGCGTACCTCCATTGAAAAGCTGATGCACAAAAAGGTAACTTCACTTGCATTCGAGAACATTGAAAACGAGCAGGGTTTCCCTCCTATCGTCCACCAGATGAGCCAGATTGCTGGCGCAACTTCCATCACAGTGGCAAGCGAATACCTCAGTAATGCACATGATGGAAAAGGTGTGCTCTTTGGCGAGGTAACCGGAATTACACCTGCCGAACTTGTAATTATCGGCACCAGCACGGCCGCAGAATATGCAGCTAAGGCAGCCCTTGGACTGGGCGTGCTTGTGAAAGTATTCGATACATCGGTTTACGATCTGAGCAAACTTGAAGAAAAGCTGGGACGGCGCATTTTTACATCTGTCTTTTATCCTAAAGTGCTCCGCAAAGCCCTTACCTCGGCCGATGCCGTAATCGGCGCCATGATGTTTAATACCACCCCGAAATTCAAGGTTGCTGAAGACCTGGTAAAACAGATGAAGGAAGGCTCGGTCATCATCGACTTAAATGCGGCACAGGGCGGCTGTTTCGAAACCACCAGGTGCACCGACCTCAAGAACCCCACCTACATCAAGCATGGCGTTGTGCATTACTGCGTTCCAAATTCACCAGCCATTGTTGCACGCACGGCATCTATCTCCTTAAGCAACATCCTCATCCCGGTGCTTCTTTCCATTGGCGACAGCGGCGGTGTGGACAACTACATTAAAATTTCTAAAGGTTTCCGGAAAGGAGTGTATATCTACCATGGCATCCTCACAAACCCTGAAGTAGGCAGCCTGTTCAACCTGCCATCAAAAGACATCGATCTGCTGCTGGTTATTTTCTAAACCAGGGAAACATAAAAAACCGGCTTATTACCTTGATCACGTTCTTCTGGACAGGGGTAATTTTCATTTTATTCGTGCTTCAATGGCAATACCAAAGCAATACCAAAGCTAGTCTAAATTCAACTATTTTCGAATTTAATATGGTTTTGGTGTGGGGAAAATATGAACTGCATTCTGCAAATTCATAACTTCAGAAACATCAACTAGGGACCTTAAAAACTTTAAGAACTTTAGATTCTACCCCTGTAATTTTACCAGAATCATCATTGAAATGGCTTCCACTTCAACTTTGCCTGTTACTTCTCCCAAACCTCCGTTGCTGAATTGGTCGCCCTGGACCATGATGCGGTAAGTTCCTTCAGGGAGTTGCTGTGTTATGTTTTTCCGGTTTCCGTTAAAAATGAGCATCATGTTCTCCCAGGAATCGCCGGATGCTTTCCCATCGATGCAGTAACTCACCACACCCATCTGGTATTCACCACAAAACAGGAGGGCATGCTGGATTTGGCTGGCATCAGGCATTCTGAGTCCCGGGTGGTTCTTTCTCAGGGCTACAAGGTTTTTATAATATTCAAAAACATCGTGATATACTCTTTTTAATGACCAGTCGATCTGGTTTACAGAATCAGGCGACTTATAGGAGTTCCCGTTGCCACCCTTGGTACGGCAAAATTCAGTACCCGCATGAAGAAATGCAATTCCCTGGGAGGTAAGAATGACTGCACCTGCCAGTTTCACCATTTTCCTCATCTCTTCCGGTGTGGCCTTTGGACTGCTTGATTTAAGTTTGTCCCACAGTGTATAATTATCATGACAGGAAACATAGTTGACACACTGCCCTGGTTGCACTGCCCATGGTTGCTTGGAAGACTCTACATAGTCGTAAACGATCTGGGGATGTTGAATGGCACCTACCACTCCAAATTTGACATTCTCTTCGCGAAGCTCGAGCCCGCTTACAAAGCCCTTTGTTTTTTTACTGCTGTGATTGCCTTTGAGCGCATCGCGAAGGTCGTCGTTAAAGGCAGCAATGCCAGGAAGTTTATGAAGATTCCGTTTTACGGCACGCTTCTCTTCGGGCATCGGACTGAAATCGGCCGCCCAACCTTCGCCATAGAGCAGGATATTGGGGTTTATTTTTACAAGTTCCTTCCTGATTTCCTTCATGGTATCCAGGTCGTAAATTCCCATCAGGTCGAACCTGAAGCCATCGATATGGTACTCCTGCATCCAGTACTTCAAAGAATCGATGATATACTTTCTTACCATGATACGTTCGGTGGCCACTTCGTTCCCACAACCTGATGCATTGGCAAAAGTACCGTCTGATTTCTGACGGTAGAAATAACCGGGTACTGTCTGGTTAAATACTGATTCTTTTGCAAAATAGGTGTGGTTATAAACAACATCGAGCACAACACCTATGCGGGATGAATGCAGAGCCTGAACCATCTTTTTGAATTCCCTGATCCGGACGGTTCCGTCGTATGGGTCGGTGGCATAAGAGCCTTCAGGAGCATTAAAATGAAGGGGATCATATCCCCAATTATATTTTTCAAGGGGTTTTTCCTCATCGACAGTTGCAAAATCATTTACCGGAAGCAGGTGGACATGCGTAATCCCCAGTTCCCTGAGATGTGCAAGGCCAGTGGCTTTTCCATCGGGGGAGAAGGTCCTTTCTTCAGTAAATCCAATATATTTTCCCTTGTTTTCTATACCGGAAAATTCAGAAACAGAAAAATCCCTTACATGAACCTCATACATGATGGCATCTGTAAAGTTTTTCAGTTCAGGCGAAACATCATCCTCCCATCCCTCAGGATTGGTTTTGGCCGGATTGAAGATCATTCCGCGGATACCGTTTACCCCAACGCAACGGACATATATGTCGGGCACTTCATGAAGCCACTCCCCGTCGTTTACCCGTATAGTATAAAATTTTCCCTCATAGTCGCCGGTAAGTATAGTCGACCAGGTGCCGTCGCCGCCATTCAGAAGCTGGGTTTTATGAAAAGCATCGCCGCTTTTTCCATCCTTGTATAACCTGAATTCCACCATTTTTGCGGTAGGCGCCCAAATTTTCACAAGGGTTTTTTCAGGTGTCCAGTAAACCCCCAGGTCATCTCCTTTATAGGAAGGGTATATTGAAAAATCGATATGGTTAAATTTCCAGTCTCTCATCAAAGGTTGAATAACGTTTTTCTAAGCATAACCTGCCTGCTGCCCAGGTGGCGGCCATTTATATCGCTCACCACAATCTTTGCCTTAGGCAGTCCTTTCAGTGTTTTGTCAAATCCATAGAATTGATGCAGGTCGATGTTCAGGGTATGACTTTGGTTCCGGGGAAGGTACACCGGATAAAACCAGTTTTGATTCGTCCCCTTCAGTTTAAATTTTCTTTTGTACCAGAACCCTTTCAGGATGAGCAGCGGTCCGGCCACATCCACATCTTTTTGACCAACATTGGTAACAGTCATTTCGAGGTAACGCGGATAATATAGTTTATCCTTTTTGAGTTCAATCTTCAGCTTTTTCACCGAAGCAAAAGAAAACCTGAAACCGCTCCTGCCTTTCCTTTGTGTCAGCAGGAAAATGGCAGCAACTACTGCAACAGCCAGAAGTAACAGAATCCATAGTAGCTTATCACCCTCAGGCCCTATTTCATTACTGGCCAGTAATGTTCCTGAGGAAGCTATTAAAAAAATTAATGTTAAAATCTTACTCATCCCTTTATAAATGCCCCGCAAAAGTAACAGAAATTTCTTATGGAACGGTTATAAATTAATTGAAGCCTTGCCATGCGTGATTGTCTCATAATAAGATACTTAAATTAATCCATTCAAAACTTCTGCATTAAAAAATCAAAGGCGGTTTAATACAAAATTGATGCCTTTTATAATAATTTGAAAAAATTTCTAATATATATTTTATTGTTAGTGTCCGGTTAATATTTGAGATTTCTCCCTACGGTCGAAATAACCCTGTTTTCCGGGCTTTTGTGGTGGGAGGGGTAGGTTGGCGACGAAGCCGCCAACCTACCCCTCCCAAAATATATAATTAATTGATTGTCATCCCTAACAAAGTGAGAGATCTCAAGATTCATAGGTTTAATAATTTTACCGGACAATATTGATCTTTTACATTGGCATATAGCAAACAAGCACATATTGACAATAATCATCTGATTATAAGCAACAATAAACATACAAACAACTTCTGCTTATTAATTTTTTGTAATAATATATAATTTTTCTGCTGCAAAAGAACAATTAAAGACTATTTTGTATTTAATTTGTATAGAATAATAAATATTATAATAACAACAATACAGATATGAAACAAATAGTATGTCCCATATCGAATGAGCAGGTGAATGAGCGGCTGACAAGGCTGAATGCATTATTTACAGTACTGCTGGTAACTGCAGGATTTGTGTTCAATTCCTTTTGGTTTCCGCTACTGCTGGCAATTGATTTTTTCATCAGGTCATTTGCCACTTCCAGGTTTAGTCCGGTAAGTGCGGCAAGTAAAGGGGTAGCAAAGCTCCTTCAGTTAAGTAAAAAGCCTACTGACAAGGCACCGAAGATGTTTGCAGCAAGGATGGGATTCCTGATGACACTTGCCATTGCCATCTGTTTTATTTTACAGTTTAACACTGCTGCTGTAGTAATAGCAGCCCTGCTGGTGTTTTTCGCAACTTTGGAGTTTGCTTTTGGCTTATGCGTAGGTTGTATCATATATACTTACTTTGTTTTGCCATTATATAAGTAAGAATGCTTCGTTATGACATATAAACAATGATCAGTTCAGAAATCGGAAAAAATGAAGCCCGGGAATTTCCCGGGCTTTATTTTTTCTAATTCCGGCATTTACTTCATGCCGCTTCGTCGGAGCAATGCATCAACTGCAGGTTCCTGTCCGCGGAAGCGTTTATAGAGGATCATTGGATGTTCGGTGCCACCTTTTTCGAGGATGTTCTCCCTGAATGACTGTGCCACTGTTCTGTTGAACAGCCCTTTTTCCTGGAACAGGCTGAATGCATCGGCATCAAGCACCTCCGCCCATTTGTATCCGTAATAACCGGCAGCATAACCTCCGGCAAACAGGTGTCCGAACTGTGGGCTCATGGCAACTTCATCGATCGTTGGAAATATCTGAGTCTTTCGCCAGGCTTCTTCTTCAAACTTTTTCACGTCACCATCAAACGGTTCTTTTAATGTATGCCATGCCATATCGAGATAGCCGAAGCTTAGCTGCCTGACAGACAGGTAACCTGTCAGAAAATTCTGCGATGCTTTGATCTTTTCTACCAATTCGGCTGGTATGGGTTCATTTGTTTGGTAATGACGTGCAAACTTGTCGAGAAACTCTTTTTCCACAGCCCAGTTCTCCATGATCTGCGATGGAAGCTCTACAAAATCGCGGTAAACGCTGGTGCCAGAAAGGCTAGGGTATGTTGTGCATGCCAGCATTCCATGCAATGCATGCCCGAACTCATGCAGGAAAGTTTCCACCTCATTAAAGGTAAGCAATGCCGGACGTGTTTCGGTGGGGCGGGTAAAATTCATAACAATGGTGATGTGCGGACGCGAATCCATTCCATCTTCCTTCCACTGCCCTTTGAATTCATTCATCCACGCCCCACCCTGTTTGCCTGGCCTGGGGTGAAAGTCGGTGTACAACACCGAAAGGAACTTACCATCATTGTCATAAACTTCATAGGGGATTACTTCCTGATGATAAACCGGGATATTCCTGTTCACTTTGAATGTAATACCAAAAAGATCTGTGGCCAGACCAAATACGCCATCAATGACATTATTAAGTTCAAAGTAAGGTTTCAGCGCCTCATCGTCGACATCGTATTTCTCAACCTTCAGTTTCTCACTGTAGTATGACCAGTCCCAGGGCATAATCTCCCCCTTGAATCCAATTCCTTCAGCATATTTCTGAACTTCGTCCTTTTCTTTCTGAGCCATTGTATAGGAGGCATGATACAGGTCGTCGAGCAGCTTGTACACGCCCTCAGCATTCATAGCCATCCTTCGTTCGAGAACATAATCGGCATATGTATCATAACCCAGAAGATTGGCCAATTCGAGCCGCAGGTTAACCAGCTTTATTACGTTATCGCGGTTGTCGAGTTCATCGCCCTTAAATGATTTCGATCCATAAGCCAGGAAAAGTTCTTTGCGCAGGTCGCGGTTATCAGCATACTTCATAAAAGGCAGGTAGCTGGGCATTGTAAGATCGATCACCCAACCTTCCTTGCCTTTGCTTTTTGCCTTTTCTGCGGCAGCTTCCAGTTCACTTTCGGGAAGTCCCTGCAACTGGTTTTTATCCGTTATGTGCATTTCGTACCGGTTGGTTTCCTTCAGCACGTTTTCTCCGAATAGCAGGGAAAGCTTCGACATTTCGGTACTGATCTCCCTGAATTTTTCCTTACCGGCATCCGGCAGGTTTGCCCCCTTGCGCTCAAAATTGAGGTAAGTGTTCTCGAGCAGGGTCTTCTGCTCAGGATTCAGATTAAGGTTATCCATTTGCCGGTACACTTTTTTTACCCGTTCGAAAAGGATCGGGTTAAGACTGATGTCGTTCTGGAACTTTGTAAGCAGGGGAGAAATTTCCTGGGCCAATTGCTGCAGCTCATCGCTGGTTTCGGCACTTACAAGGTTAAAGAAAACCCCTGAAGTACGGCTGAGCAGCTTCCCCGCACGGTCAAGTGCTTCAACAGTATTTTCGAACGTAGCTTCCGATTGATTTTCAACAATAGCTTTAATTTCTTCCTCGCCCAGCCTGATGGCTTCCTTGAAGGCAGGAAGGTAATGTTCATTTTTTATTTCAGGAAAAGGGGCAGTCTGATGGGGGGTATTAAAATTCCCCAAAAGCGGATTCGTCTGTGCATTTATCATAACCGGCAGAAAACTTATTAGTATTATTATTCATTATTTTATTAGAGGTAAATGAGGTTTGCAGCTAATTGTTCATTGAATTATACTTTAAAGTCATTAAGGTCCTTAAAGTCGCTGATTTTTTTCTTAATTGGAAAAGAGGTTTTTTGTGAGCTACATCAACTTTTTGCCTTCTTTTTTTTCTCCACCGACCAGCCAAACTTGCCTATCATTTTTCCCAGGCCGAAGTAGTGTCCATGGCTGTAAACCAGGGGCCGCGCCTTTGCGAAGCTGAAAGCCTGTTTGTCGTTCAGGTAGCGGTCGTCGATGGTGACATTTACAACTTCGGCAATAAACATATGGTGTGTGCCCAATTCCAGCATGTTCTTGACCACACATTCGATGTTCACCGGCGACTCTTCAATGACAGGTGCCTTTACAATTTTTGCAGGTGCCGGTGTCAGCTTCATTTTCTCCCACTTGTTGTATTTCCGGCCAGAGCGGCAGCCGCACCAGTCGGTAGCGCGTGCCAGTTCTTCGGTGGTCAGGTTGATCACAAATTCACCTGTGCGCTTTATAATGTCGTAGGAATGCCTTCCTGGCCTAACGGAAATTGAACACATGGGCGGGTCGCTGTTGATCGTACCAGTCCATGAGATCGTAATGATGTTGTATTCTTCGGGAGTGTGCCCGCAGCTTACCATGACTGCCGGAATGGGATAAATGATGGTTCCGGGCTTCCAATGTATTTTCGCCATATATGAAATTTAATCCACAGGATCTTTCCAGTCATTGTGCTCCCTGATCAACAGTTCAAGTTCTTCAACCGCATTTTCCATGGGGATATGCCTTTTAACAGGCTTGAGCCCCCTGTAAAGGGTCACCTTATTGTTGCTTACGCCCACAAAGCCATAATCGACATCGCCCATTTCACCGGGACCATTGACTACGCATCCCATAATGCCGATCTTCAGGTGATCGAGGTGCTTAAAGTGCTCCTTGATTTTCTTTGTTGTTTCCTGCAGATCGTAGAGTGTACGGCCACAGCCGGGACAGGAAATGAATTCCGTTTTCGACATGCGCATGCGGCTTGCCTGAAGGATACCAAAGCTTAAATCCTTCAGTTCGGTGAAGGTAATCCTTTCATTTTCGTTTGAAATGCAGATGCCATCACCATATCCGTCGATGAGCAGTCCGCCAAGGTCGGCAGAGGCTTTTATCTGCAGGTCCTCCAGGTTGCTTTCATTATACTTTCTGTACAGGATGACAGGCACCTTCCAGATGTGCGATTCAAGTGAAGTGAAGAATGCCCTCAGTTCGGCCAGCGGATTCTTATTGAAACTTTCAAGTATCAGTACCGTTTTGCGGGTCTGTTTCAGTTTCATCATGATTTCAGGATTCCGGGCCATAAAACGGTCGAACTCCATCTTGTTGGTGCGAATGAACTTTGTCCTCCCCCACCGGGTACTTTCAAAAAGGTATTCTTCGAGTGAAATAATGGGGTGACTTTCCCCCTTAATATCCATGATCTTATTTCCCGACATGAAGTATTCGGGTATGAGTTTACCTCGTATGGGCAGCAATTCCTTTAGCGAACGGTCTTCCAGGTCGGCAACAACTACCGGCAGCTGTTCACCTCCCATATTCAGCACCCCTCTTGTGGAGCGGCGTTCATATTCAAATGGATTTGTTTGTGCAATCAGGGAAGCTGTCACCGGCTCATGGTTCCTGTACGATCTGAAATGGTCAACCAGTTTTCGTGCTACCGGAATTTCGTTGACAGGATTTTCAGTGAGTGAAACCCGGATTGTGTCGCCAATACCATCGGCCAGAAGTGCGCCTATGCCAACAGCCGATTTAATACGGCCGTCTTCACCTTCACCGGCTTCAGTTACTCCCAGGTGGATGGGGAAGTTCATATCTTCAAGACGCATTTTATAATTCAGAAGCCTTACAGTATAAACCATCATACGGGTGTTGCTCGACTTGATGGATACCACTACATCGTTAAAATCAACTTTCTTGCAGATTCGAAGATATTCAAGCACAGATTCAGCCATTCCCGAAGGGGAGTCACCATAGCGGCTCATCACTCTGTCGGAAAGCGATCCATGGTTGGCGCCAACACGCAATGCGGTATTGGTGCTTTTAAGCATTTCAAGGAATGGGATAAACTGTTCTTCAATTTTTACAAGTTCCTCCTTGTATTCCTCATCAGAATATACTTTATGTTCAAACCGGGCACGCTTGTCGTAAAAGTTTCCCGGATTTATACGTACCTTGTCGAAGTATTTTGCTGCAATGTCGGCCAGGCGCGGATTAAAATGAATGTCGGCTACCAGCGGAGTGGTATAGCCACGGTCGCGCAGGGATGTAACAATGTTTTTCAGGTTTTCTGCATCATAAATGCCCTTAACCGTAATCCTTACCAGGTCGGCACCTGCCCTTGTAAGGGCAATGATCTGTTCAACCGTGGCATCGGTATCCTTGGTGCTGGTGTCGGTCATAGACTGTATCCTGATTGGATTGTCACCACCTACACCCACGCCGCCAACATTTACTTCACAGGTTTTCTGTCTTTCAAAACGGGTAATATCATTGATATAATTGAAATGTCTGTCTTTCATGATTATCTGTTATGCTGAGCTGCAAATTTACGTTAATGGTTTCAATTTAAAAAGATTCATTTATTTTTGTTATGTATTAAAAACAGATGAACTTAAGCATCAACAAAATAGTAAAAAAATTTGGAAAGCAAACTGCGCTCGACCAGGTTAATTTTTCAGTAGGGAGAGGTGAACTGCTCGGTTTCCTTGGTCCCAACGGAGCAGGTAAATCAACCCTCATGAAAATAATCACAGGATATCTGCCTGCCGATTCAGGGGAGGTATGGATAGGTGAGCAAAAGATTACTGACGGAAACACATCCCTCCGGCAGGAGATCGGTTACCTGCCCGAACATAATCCGTTGTATACTGATCTTTTTGTCAGGGAGTCGTTGGAAATCACCGCCGGTTTTTACAAACTTCCGGATAAAAAAAAGCAGGTAGCGAAGATGGTGGAACTGACAGGTCTGGGCGATGAGCAGCATAAAAAAATAGGTTCCCTTTCCAAAGGGTACAGGCAAAGGGTTGGACTTGCACAGGCCCTGATCCATGATCCTTCGGTGCTGATACTTGATGAACCCACCTCAGGCCTCGATCCTAACCAGCTTGAAGACATCAGGGACATGATTCGTACCATCAGCAAAGAAAAAACAGTTATTCTTTCGTCGCACATCATGCAGGAGGTAGAGGCTGTATGCTCCAGGGTAGTCATTATCAACAGAGGAAAAATTGTGGCAGATGGGGGGATAGAGGAAATTAAGAAAGGAATGGTACCCCGAAATCAGCGTATTATAGCCGCTTTCGATAAGCCTGTTCAGCTTGAGAAGCTGCTTGACTTGCCTGGAGTGCAGACTGCAGTGTATGATGGGGAATCATGGGAAATTGATGCGGAACCAGGAGTTGATCTAAGGCCGGTTATATTTGAATTTGCTGTGAGAAATAACTTTGTTCTTTATACACTTCTGCAACAACAACAGAACCTGGAGGGAATCTTTCACCAGCTCACCCGTGGAAGCGAACCTTAATAAAAGCTTTTTGCCCTGTCCAATCCTGCTCCTGCAGAACTTTTTAAAGAGGCTCTCCGATGGTTTCAAGGGATTGACGCACCTCCCTGATTTCGTCTCTGAGAGTAAAAATGTCTGTTTCGCTGAGGGGTTTTAAAAGTTCTGAATCATATACATCCAGAAAGCTGTCGCCGAATTTGGATATAGATTTTTCAATCTCGCTGATGCGCAATTTCAAAGAAGCCAGTTCTTCTATGATTGATTCCGGATCAAATTCTGATTTCTTCGATTTTTTCCATTTCTTTTCAAAGTTCTTATACAGAAACTTCACATCGATGAGTTCATCAAACAACTTTTCCTGTTCGTTTTTCTTTGTCGTTATATCCATTTTAACCTGTTCAAGAATTGAAAACAATTTACGTGATTTTCATGAAATATTTATATTTTATTGAAAATCATTTATTCCGAACAAATACGCTTTTCCTGCTTCTGTGTCTCTGGATACGGTTTTGCCATTATACCTTACCACAAGTTTGTTCCCCAGTTGGGAATCTACCCTGGCCGACACCAGCGTTCCGTTTTCCCACGATAATGAAAACTGAAAACCACCCCGGCCTCTCAGTCCGGATATTTTTCCGGTAGCCAGCCGGGCAGGTAATGCCGGGAGAAGGTCCTGATAATAGTCTCCATTTTCATCGCGAAGGTGTGACTGCAGGAGCATTTCCACAATACCTGAAGTAGCGCCGAAATTTCCATCGATCTGGAATGGCGGATGCGAGTCAAACAGGTTAAAATATAATCCGCCCCTGTCTTTATAATCTGTTTCTTCGCTAATGGAAGGCACCATCAGGTTTTTCAGGAGCAGGAAGGCGTGATCACCTTCAAGCAGCCGTGCCCAGAAGTTGATTTTCCATGCCCTCGACCATCCCGTGCCTCCGTCACCTCTGTGGGTAAGTGTAACCTTACAGGCTTCTGCAAGGTCAGGTGTGGAAACAGGATGAATTTCACTGCCGGGATGCAATCCCCATAAGTGTGATACATGGCGGTGCTGCTCATTCGGGTCGTCCACATCGGTCAACCACTCCTGAAGTTGGCCAAGCCTTCCGATCTGGTTAGGGGCAATACTGTCGCGTTTCAGCCTCAACATGTCTGCAAAAGCCTCATCCACTCCAAGTATTTCTGTAGCCTCTATTGTATTTAAAAACAATTCCCGGATGATCTGATGGTCCATGGTGGGTCCCATAACCAGTCCGCCCAGTTCAGGGCTGTTGCTTGGCCCGCTTACAAGCCAGGCAGGATTATCGGGCCATGGAACAAGATATCCCGCAAAGAACTGTGAAGCTTCCTTTAGTGCTGGATATGCACGGTTCCTCAGGAAGTTCCTGTTCCCGCTGTACTGGTACCTCCACCACATATGCTGTGTGAGCCAGGCCCCTCCTGTTGGCCAGATGCCATGATTTGAATCATTGATCGGAGCTGCTCCTCTCCACAGATCTGTATTGTGATGGGTAACCCATCCATCAAGATTATAATGTGCCTTAGCCACTTTTTTACCAGTTTTTGTCAGATCTTCAACCATGGCAAACAAAGGTTCGGCGCACTCGGCCAGGTTGGTCATTTCGGCAGGCCAGTAATTCATCTCTGTGTTGATGTTGATGGTATATTTGCTGTCCCACGGAGGTGCCAGCCTGTCGTTCCAGATACCCTGCAGGTTGGCAGGTTGTGAGCCTGGACGTGAGCTTGAAATGAGCAGATACCTTCCATATTGAAAAAGAAGTGCAACCAGACTGGGATCTTCATCCTGATGGAATGAAGTTAATCTTTCATCAGTAGGACGACGCGATTCCTCCATACTTCCCAGGTCGATTGAAACCCGGTTGAACAGTTCACGATGATTGGCAGTATGTTCTTCCAAGAGGGTCTGGTAAGGCTTTCCTTCCAGTTCCGACAGGTAATCCGTGCATCGGGCAGATGGATCTCCGCTTATATCATTATAATTAACAAAACTGGTGGCACCAACAAGATAAAGCGTGGCGCTGCGGGCATTAACAACAGCAATGGAATCATCGTACTGTACCAGTCCCCCACCCTGTGTTTCTATTTTAAGACGGGCTTCAAATGTAAGTTTGCTTTCAGGATACGGGGTCCCGTCCCTTCCTTTTTCCTGGTGGTAATTATTGGCTTTGCCACTAAGGATGATCAGATCATCTTCTACTGTAACCTTATAATCGGAATGGGGGGAATTCAATCCTGCAGAGAAGTTGAGTTCGCCGTTTTCAGAAGCTTCAAGCCGGATAATAACAGCCTGGGAAGGGAAAGAAGCAAATACTTCCCTCTTATATCTCACTCCATCATTTTCATATATAACAGAAGTCACCGCATTTTCAAGATTCAGACGGCGGTGATAAGAGGTGGCATTTTCATGTCCGGGGAAATGAAGCAGTACATTCCCAAAGGGGAGGTAACTGAGCTGGCCAAAAGGTTGCGACATGAAATGTTCATTTCCCAGTTGATGGGCTTCTTGTTGTTTACCTTCCCAAAGAAGGCGGCGCAGTTCATCGAGGTATTTATATGCTCCCTCATTTGAGTAGTCGTGCGGTTGACCGCTCCAGAGTGTTTCTTCATTGAACTGTATGACCTCTTTTTCCATTTTGCCATAAACCATTGCTCCCAGCCGGCCATTGCCTATGGGCAAAGCTTCTGTCCACTGAGTGGCAGGTTCATCGTACCAAAGTGCGAGTGAAGGATTGATGGTTTTTTCAGGCTCGATAATCCGGTTGCAGGATATAATAAAAAGCAGCAGAGTTATAGAACAAAGGCAAACAAAATGTTTCATTGGCGCATCAGCATATGTTAAAAAAATAAAAACATAAAAAAGGATATCACACAAATTTAATAAAATGTGGGTGAAGTCAGTGTTTAAGGGGAATTATTAAGTAGGTTAAGAATAAATATGAACATTCTGATATCACGACCAGCCAGCTATAAACTCATATTTAGGGTTGGTGGATAAGGTATTTAAGATTGTTTTAC
>JAEYNZ010000147.1 GCA_023412195.1 Bacteroidota bacterium | reverse complement strand
GCCATTCTTCATAATTGATTGGCCCGTTACCACTGGCTTCCATACCTGCCGATTCAGAAATAAAAATTGGAATGCCTTTACTGATGGCATAATTACTCCTGTCGCGCAATGACTGTTTATGTGTGGCAGCGTAAAAATGAACAGTGTACATCAGGTTGTCAAAACCTTCGATGGGAGAATCGGCTACTATATGGATATCCTGATCCCAATGCGGACATCCCACTAAAATAATATTGTCAGGATCGTGTTCACGAATGGCTTTGATTACTTCAACTGAATATTTTTTCACGTCCTCCCATGAATCATGAACCGGTTCATTGAAAATTTCATAAATAACATGCGGATAACTGCCATATTTTTGTGCCATTTCAGAAAAAAAGGTTTTGGCTTCCTTTTCATGAATATCATGACTGTGCCAGTCGATGATGATGTAGATGTCATTTTCAATGGCACCATTTATTACAGCTTCCATTTTATCCACCGACCAATCACGCCGGTCGAAATAGCTTCCTTTCGGGCCAACGCCCATGGCTGCCCTGACCACATTGCATCCCCAGTCTTCCTTCAGCCACTTTACCGATTCCTTATTGTAAAAACGCGGCCACCAGTTATGCCATCCGTAGCTGACCCCTGCAAGCATTAAAGGCTTTCCTGATTGATTTACAAGTTGTTTGCCTTTGACACTTAACCGGCCATTTTCTTTTACAGGTTGTGAATGTGCAATGAACGTAAATCCGGTTAATAAAAGGATAAGAATTGCTGTTTTCATAGTATTTAAAGTTTTTATTTTAATACGATCTTTTGTGACTGAACTCCGGTTCTGTAATTGCAACGGATCAAATAAACTCCGGTGGGAAATAACCCGGCAGCTATCCGTGTTTCGGAGAACAGATTCTTTTCCGTGTAAAGAAGTGTACCGGAAATATTATATAAATATACCGACTCCGGACTTTCACCTGCAAACTGAATTACCAGTTCCTGGTGTTGATTCTGCCAGGCAGTAAATTTATTTGTGACAGTAGATATATCTGCAGAAGTAGCCCTTTCAAAAATCATTTTGTCGATGTTATAATTCGGAGAGCTTAAAATTGAAAATCGCAAAATCTGTTCTCCGGCTTTAAGATACATCCGGGTAGAGTAGGGAAGGGTGTTTAAAGCGCTGTTGCTGCTCTTTACAGTGACTATTTCCGACATGACTGTATCAACATTCAACTGAAATGTCCCACCTTCCTGCACAGCTGCAATGTGGGTACTGATCGTATACCATCCTTCAGATTGAACATTCAGGGAGTATTCCATCCATTCACCCGGTATTGCGTTTCCTACATGAAATCCGTCGCCCAGCCTGTCGTAGATGTCCACTCCTTCATCAGTCCTGTATTTCCCCGGAATATTTGCTGCATCGGCATCGTGGTATGCCAAACCTTCTCCTCCCAAATCAAAATCTTCTGCTTCTAAAACTCCCGGAACAGAAACCGGTGAGCCGTGGAAAGGTTTTCTTTCAGGTTTAACCCATGCCGGAAAAAAAATTCTTACCGGATGGGAATATACTTCTGCCGTATCGCGGTACCAGGCGATGACCCTGTAATTGTGATAGCTGTTTTCCATCGGTTTGATGTCATTAAACTGAACAGCACCCGGTTCAAGCATGGCAATATCTGTATAATGGAGCTGGGTCCCTCTTTTACGCTGAATAAGAATACTGTCGTGATCAGCTGTTTTCATTTGCCAGTTAACCTGTATTACTGAATCCTGGTAAACCTTCAATGTTGCTACCGGTGAACTGGTATTTGTGTATATCAGGATATCTTTCAGCTCATTCCATGTTTTTTGCTGCCGCTCCATAATCCGGAAATCTCCTCCGTCGTCCCATGCAGCAAAAGCAAACCCATATTTCAGTGAAAATTCCACATAAGCCCTGTAATGCCGCATGCGTGAATTGTAATCGGCTTTGCTTAATGCCCCAAACTCACCAAGAAACACGGGGACATTGTTCGTTGCCGACCAGTTTGATACGGCCTTGAATTTATTTTCAAGCTGCAGATAGTGGGATGAAGATCCCCATGTTCCCTGTCCCTCCAGTCCAAATAAATATGGGTCATATGAATGGAATGAGCCTATGAGGTAATCATCTTCAGGTATGGCGGCCGTTAGCAACTCATCAGAACCTCCCCAGTTATGCCCCTGAAATATTACAAGTCTTGTGGGATTCGTTTTGCGGATGATTGAAAGAATCCGCGCATGCATGTCATCATTCTGTGCCTTAGTCAATCCGTGAGGTTCGTTCAACACCTCAAAGATCAGCTGTTCTGGTTTATCTTTGAAATGTTTTGATATCTGAGTCCAGATACTGTCGAACCTGGCTTTATTTTCTGTTGTGTAGCTTTGCTTTATCCAGTCATCATGGTGAGAATTTATGATGACAAACAATCCTCTTTCCAGTCCCCAGTCTGCAACTTCTTCAATGCGTTTAAGCCATGATTCACTTACTTTATAGGGTGGTGTTTTACCTGTGTAGTAATCCCACCTGACAGGAATACGCACCAGTTGAAACCCTGCTTCCTTGTATAAATCAAAATAATATTCCTCAGCACGTGGATTGTTCCAACCGGCCTCAACAGGCGGTTCATGTGTATTTCCAAGGTTTATACCTTTTTGTATGAGAGGGATTGCTTCATGTGGTGTTAACTGGGCGAAAGCTTTATCTGTTGTGGTCAACAGGAAAATGATTATGAACAGGTTTGTAATTTTAGTTGGAGTGATCATGATAATTATATAAAAAAAATAAGAGCCTGAATATACAGGCTCTTATCTTAAAAATAAAATTATCAGTACTATTTTTTAACTGCCTTGTAACGTCCAAGCAATTTGTTTTCATTACTGATTACAATCAGGTACATTCCTGCAGGCTGATCGTCAATTGAAAGTACTTCAACATTGCTGCGAACTTTCATGTCACGTACAACTGCTCCATTAGAATTGTAAACCTGAATCCTGTTGCCTGCTTCAACACCCCTTACATTCAATCTTCCGTTTGTTGGGTTGGGATAGATTTCAATCTGTTTGGTCAAAGGAAGCTGTGCTGACACTGCATTGACATTCAGAGTATACATTACAACCATTTTTCCATCAGCAGATGTAACTTTTATTAAATCACCGGTGGCCAGATTTCCTGTTGTTTTTGCGTTTCCATTTGCATCAACAACCACTGCAGTAGCACCCATTGAAGGAGTAATACCAGAATAGAAATCATTGACAGAGGTACTGGTATTAGGACCTGAAACAACATACTCAAGCTGGTCAACAACATATACATCGGAAAGGATATATGCGAGATAGGTTGTGGAATGAATGTACTGTGTCCTTAGCATTGAAAGATGGTAAACCCTTGTAACCTGACTGTTGGCAGAAGTTACAACAACTTTGTCGTCCCGAACAATAGCACCTTCGGTCCGTTCATGTCCCATCTTATCGACCAACTTTACAGAGGCTCCAGAGGCTGGAACAATATTGCCTAAAAACGTGGATACGGTAGTTCCGCCTGGCACGAATTCCACAAGGTTTTGCATCTGAACTACATTGTACACATCCGAGAGAATGAATGCATGATCTTCCGAAGCATTTGGCTGTAACTGATAAACAATTTGTGTAATACCATTTTCTGCTGTAACTTCAAAATAAGTATCCGTATTCACTGTCACATTTACATATGCAGTATCAAAATTCAACTTGGTCAGTGAAACATATGCCCCCTTACCATCAATCACATTAAGAGATGCACCCATTGGTACAGTGATGTTGTTTAAAATGGTACGTAGCTGTGTCCCATATTCAAACCCTGAAATAACACCTGAACCGGCAGTTTCATCTTCTGTTGCGCTCTTTGGGTTACTTATAATTTCAATATTATACAATGAGGAAGTGAGTACAGCATCAGAACTCAAACCTTCATCATTAACATCGAGCCTGTAACCTGATGTGTTTACACTGTCAGCTGATAACACGATAAGAATGTCATTCATGTTTACAAGGTCATCCACCCCAAGTACATTATCTCCCGATTTTACGGTAAGTGTTTGGTTTTCATCAGCCTTATTTACATTGGCAAGGAAAGTACCTACAGTTGTTCCGGTAGTAATACCACGAATTTCTTCATCCATGGAGTAGCCTTCACTCACTTTATAAACCACAGATGTAACTGTTGATTTATAATGAGTTGGTTCATACAAATAGTGTTGTCCCAAATCATGTCCGATGTACAGTAGCTGTTGTGGCCAACCCACATTGCGTGCTGCCCAGTATGCTTCATTTTCCATGGTCCATTCTGAATCATCCGGATTTGTTCCAAAAGATCCTGCCTGGCCAAAACCAGCATTAGCCTGATATATTTCCGGCTTTCTCCTCCAGCTTGTAATCATATCAGCAGGTACACCACCCACTACCCAGTTTGAACCATCTTCCATACTCCAGGTTTCAATCAGTTCAAAGTCATTAGGATCGTTTGCCGGTTTTAGACCAAGTTTAATTGAATCGTTCAAAATTTTAAAAATGTACATACTATTTCCCTGCCAATGACGTATAGGTGTGCCGTTACCATCTACATCTTCGCCCCAAGGGTTTGTATAGGTATTGCGTCCGGTTGTATTTAAGAACTGAACATCCAGATTGCCGGGTACAGGCCATACATAGTCCGGCATCCAGGATTGCCAGATAAAGGCATCGGTAGCAATGGCTCCCAAACAGAAAACGTCGCCTGGCTGAATAATTGAATTGACTGAAAGGTCTTGAACTAATATTCCAGGTGTAACTGTCCATTGAGCCTGATCTACCCATTTATAGCCGGGAACATATTTACGGTAACGGTTAAGCCATTCATCCTCCCCCATATACCAGGTGATGATATCAGATGGATTGGTTGTCCCACCCATTGCAATCATGTAATTGCTTAAATCGAGGGGTTGGTTACCGGGGTTTGCAATTTCAGCAAAAGAATTGCTCCACTGATCCCAATATATGTATTCTGATAAAAATGGTTCAGCTTGATAGGGCTGAACGTTAGCCAGGTCTTTCTCTTTGACCAACTCTATGTTGTAGGTTGCTTTTACGCTGTCGTCTTCTGCTGTCACAATGAAAGAGATAGTCCTGTCCTGAATATTACCTGCAAGAGATACAGCTTTTTTAACTTCCACTGTTGCATTCAGTTGCTGTGTTTTTGCAATCAGTGCCGGTATTCCGTCAAAGTCTGCAGGCACAGGCATCTTGTAATTAAATGTTGTAGCATTAAATCCTGCAATGGTATCACCTTTCCAGCCAAGAATACTGTAATATGGCTTGTGCTGGTTAGGAATATCGGGCCATGTAATTGAAGAAAGATAAGCGTTGTGGCTAGGTGCGTAAGGCTGAACCTGGAGATAATATTCCTTAACAGATCCATTCTGGGCAATAACTTTAAGCTTGTCACCATCTTTCAGGTCCAGACGTGCATTTCCGTCTACCCATACAAACTCCCATGAGGCAATTGATGGTTTTTCAAGATATTTTAAAAGTGAATCCGTTCTCAATGCGTAGGGAAGCCCGTGCCATGTACCTGTAATTGTATCTGTTCCATGACTATGCTTGGTAACCCTTGGCCATCCAAGAATGCCTGACTGAGTGTTGGTTATAATTGGTCCGCCCCTGTAGGCCGATGCAATATCTACATGTGCTATCGGTACTACTGTATTGGCATCTGCAGTGGGTTCAGAAACAACTATATCGAATGTTGCAGTTTGTAATGTGTTCCCTGTCACATAAATTGTTAATTTATCACCGGTCCTTACAGAACGGTATAAGGAATCGGCACGTTCAGCATTTAAATGATAATTCCATGCAATCCCCGGTTTTTTTGTGAAATAGTTCATGACATCATCCAGCCTTCCTACTCCCCATGGAATAGTAAGCTTTTTACCTGAAAAATCAACATCAATTACATCTGATTCCAGAGTGTTTTCATCCAGAACATAAGCACCATGATTCCCAACTGTCCACCATGTTGTGCGCCAGGAGTCATATCCTGATGGACGTGTAATAGGCATCCATTCTGAGTCTTCATTGCCTACACCACGGGCATTGGCAAAATCCAGATTGCCTGATTTGATTGAGTATTTCCGGACAAGAATAGAATTCCCTGTTGCTCCTGACACCCCTGCAACATCATAGGAGCTGTCGAAATTTACTCCATTATTGTCAAAAACCCCACCTACCTGATCAACAACTGCTGAGTCGCCTGGTAAGAAATGATGTTCAATATAAAAACATTCCCGACCATTCCATGCCTCAAAAAGCCAGTAATAATTATCGCCATATTCTGCACTTGTTGTAAGGCTGTCTTTTACCCAAGGGTATTCACTGCTTTTTGGTTCCCTGACATGAACGAGAAAATCTGCCAGTTCATACATCTCAATCTGTTTGGGCCGCTGGTTCGATTCAAAACCGTCTATTTTCCGCTGGTACATTGCAGGTCCAAAATCATACGCTGTAGTAATAACCCATGATTCTCCCGGTTGCAGGATCCTGTCGGGCAACATGAAAAACCTGTCTGCATCTGCAACCCATGGGTCATTTAGATCTTCAATGGGTGCTGACCATGGGCGTACGCTTCCTAATTTAAAATCTTTCAGATTTACATCCTGATCTCCCATATTGGTCAGTTCAAGATAATTATCAGGCATCGCATTGATCCTTGCTTCACTTATTATCAGTGAGCGGTATGGCTCCTGTGCCTTCAGGATACCAGCAATTAAAAAAAGAAAAAGTAGAAGTTTAATTTTCATAGGACTAAAGAATTAAATGTTAATGTTAATTTATCATCACAACAAATATTGAAATTTATTTATAAAAATATGCCACACTGTATTTGTTAAGAATATAACATTTCTGCCAATGATACTACAAATAATGCAAGCAGCTGTAGATTTTTAATGCGGGAAATAATTATTAATACATTACTACTGATGCGTTAAAAATAATCACTAAATAAATTTAATTGTTCTTTGACATCTTGATTGGCTTGAACCTGGGTTAATAACTCAGTTAATGGGCTTTTATCGAAAGCAGAAATCCCGAGTATTT
>JAEYNZ010000082.1 GCA_023412195.1 Bacteroidota bacterium | reverse complement strand
AACCGTGCCATGGCCGGCTTGTCGATGGGTGGCTTTGAAACCAGGCTCATTACTTTAAATCAGCCTGAAGTATTTTCATATTATGGCTTGTTCAGTGGCGGAATTTACAATCCCGAAGAAATTAAAGACAATAAAAAAGTGAAGCTCATCTTCCTGAGTTGTGGCAGCAAGGAGAATCCAGACCGGGTTAATAACGCTGTTGCCGGTTTGCAGAAGGCAGGAGTCAATGCTGTTTCCTATATTTCGGAAGGTACAGCACATGAATTCCATACCTGGCGACGGAGTTTGCACCAGATGGCTCAGGTTTTGTTTAAATGAGGGCTGGCTCATATTGGCTTACTTTAAACCTTTATTACTCAGATGAACGTTCATAAGGATACAAAATGAAAAAATCAACCATATTAAATTCACTGCGGAACTTGTTCATTTCAGGCATAATCGTCCTGTCTGCCCTGGTGTCTGATGCCCAATCGTATGCTGCATGGTACCAGAGTGCACAACAACGGATTGATACCCTGCGCAAGAACGATTATGGCCTGCAGATATTCGACAAGGAAGGGCAACCTTATACTGGCATGGTATCAGTCCGTATGGACAGGCACGAATTCCCTTTTGGGATATCATTTGATTTATACCAGGGTGAACCCACCATGGGAAGCACTTTAAATACGAGCAATGCTGTGATGGCTCAATCTGATGCCGAAATATACCGTACCGAGCGCTATGCAGGCGTTTTGTCCTACGCCATACCGGCCGTGAGTGGAAAGGAGTATAATATTACCCTGAAATTTGCTGAAACTTCCTACGGGGCCGATAACTCCCGTGTTTTTAATGTTTGGGTTGATGGCGATCTGTTTCTTGAAAATTTTGATATTCATGCTGTGGCAGGGGGAAAGAATATTGCTGTTGATACAAGTGTTACAGTTGTTGCTTTAAGTAACATGATCCGGATCGAAATGCAGGCTTCCATCAAGAATGTTTCAATTAAAGGAATTATGATGGAGGAAGTGGGTGGCGCAAATGTTCTGCGCATCAATTGTGGCGGCCCGGGATTAACTACAGCTGATGGCAACATGTATGTGGCCGAAACCGGGTATTTTGCTCCTGATGTGAACGTGGTGGCTTCAAACGATGACTGGAGGAAGGCCACCATGTATAAGTATTTCAATGCAGGTGTAAATGAAAATTCGTTTAAGTGGAGCGGAGTGCAACCAAAACCGGGTCCGCCAAATTATACAAATTTCGAAAATGGTGTGCGCTGGACACAAAAGGTAGGCTGGGACTACAGGGGGCACACTTTATTGTGGGGTGGCAACGATAACCATTCAATGCCCGATTGGGTCAGAAATTTACCGACAGCGCAGGATATTATTGAAACCTGCAAAATGAGGGTAATCCGGGATGTAACCCGTTACAAGGGCGTTATAAAAGAGTATGATGTGATGAATGAGCCGCTAACAGGCCATGCCGACTGGCTTAGGAAAACTGTTGGCGATTCAATTATCTGGAACAGTTTTAAATGGGCACGCTCAGCCGACCCGGATGCCGAACTGTATGTAAACGATTATAATGTGGAATTCAACTGGGGACAGGCAGTAGAGTACCGCGATCTTATACTTAAAATGCTGGAAAACGGGGCACCGGTAACAGGCGTGGGTATGCAGTCTCACTACTGGGAGTGTTGCCGGCCCAATGTCAATGAATTGGTACGTAACGTGAACATAATAGCTGAAACAGGTCTGCCCATTAAATTTACCGAGTACGATTATGGTGGTAACCTCACGCAGGCACAGCAGGCTGCCGATTATATCATGGTGCTTACCATTGCCTTTTCTCACCCTTCAGTTACAGGCATGTACCACTGGTCACTGCGCGACGGGTGGTCATGGCGTCAAAACTCAGGCTTATTCGATGCCGGGGGCAAACCAAAACTCGCCGCTGATACATTGCTATACTATACCAAAACGAAATGGGCTACCAATTTCGATACGATTACGAATGGCATTGATCCACTGGTTTTCAGTGCTTACCATGGAAATTATACCATTGAGGCTGAGTTCGATGGTGTTGTAAAAGTGTTCAAGGTTCCATTATTAAAAGCCAATGCCGATTCTATTTTCGTTTTAAATGAAGCTGATGCCAGGGTGAAGGGGCCACAGCTTTTAGAAGCCGGACTTATGGACATGAATACCATTGAATTGTTGTTTGACAAACCTATAAACGATAAATTGCTGCGGCGAAGAGATTTCCGAGCTTTCATACCCGGGGGCATTGGCATAGATGCAGCTGAAATCAACCCTGAAAATGAAAACAGTTTAATGCTCACTTTAACCAAAAACGTGACGCCCGGACTTCATTTAACAGTATCGTATTTTCCAGGTTCCCTTATTGCCAGGGATGGAGGTGTTGCAGAACCCTTTGGACCTGTAACTGTCCCAAATCTTGAGCCGACACCCGATCCACCTGTTAATGTAAAAATGGTCAGCAGCAGTTCCATTGATATTTTTCCCAATCCCGCCAGAGGAAATGTCACCATAAAGTACGACACTGCACCATATACCATCCATGTTCATAACAGCAATGGTATTATGGTTTACACCGGAACTTCCGACAATGAATCATTCAGCATTGACTTGAGCCACTTCAGCAGGGGTATGTACATTGTGCGGGTTACCGACACCAGAAACAGAATGTTTGTTGAGAAACTTATATTAAAATGAGCATGCCGCAGACACTTATAATTAAATTTATCCTGACAGTTCCTGTCCGAAATGTGCCTGCCATTTAAAATTAGTTTTATTTTTAGGTCGTAATATTTTGTATTTAGAACAATATCAATAAAACCTTTAAAGGATCATGAAACCTGTTTCACAAAAAATTTCTGTAGTTGAGAAGATCGGTTATAGTTTGGGCGACCTGTCGGCTAACCTGATTTTCCAGACCCTGATGACTTTCATCGCCTACTTCTATACCGATGTTTACAGAATTCCTCCGGGGGCTGCATCAGCCATTATTTTTGCCGGTGGCATGATAGGTGCATTTTTTAACCCGGTGATGGGGGCAATTGCCGACCGTACCAAAACCCGCTGGGGCAAGTTCCGCCCATGGGTCCTGTGGACTGCAGTTCCATTCGGTGTAATAGCCATTCTTGCATTCAGCACACCCAATTTCAGCGATACCGGAAAGATTATATATGCACTCGTTACTTATGTGCTTCTTGTTTTGGTTTACGCTGCCAACAATACTCCCTATGCAGCCCTGAGCGGTGTTATTACAGGAAACATGGGTGAAAGGAACAGCCTCTCATCTTACAGGTTTACAGCCGTAATGATTGCCCAGTTTATAATCCAGGTGCTGTTGCTTCCCCTTGTGCTGATATTAGGTGATGGCGACAGGACCGTTGGGTTCGAAAAGACCATGACCATCTTTGCAATTGCAGGTATCGTCTTTTTCATCATTACCTTTTTAACGACCAAAGAAAGGATTATTCCTGCTAAGGAACAGGAATCGAACCTGAAACAGGATATTAAGGACTTATCGAAAAACAAGCCGTGGATTGCCATGCTTATCCTCACGGTTTTTGTTTTTATTACCCTCGCCCTGAAGGGAGGTATGTATATCTATTACTTTAAATATTACCTGAGCGAAGTTCAACTTGCAGCTTTTCTCGATAATTACGGATTTAACAGTTTTCTCGATGGCCTTAACAGTCTTTTGAACAGCATGAACCTTCATGGTTTTCAGTGGCCCGAAGATGCCCCTACTTCAGGATTCAGCCTGTTTAATGCTTTGGGGATAATTTTTATGATAGTTGGAATTATGCTTTCGAAGGGCCTGGCCGATAAATTTGGTAAACGAAAAGTATTTGGTTCAGGGTTGTTTTTGGCAGCTTTGTTTTTGTTTGTGTTTATATTCTACGCTCCCGGTGACATTGGACTTGTTTTTATCAGTCAGATCCTGCATGGGTTTTTCTACGGAATCACCATTCCTCTGCTGTGGGCTATGATTGCTGATGTGGCTGATTATTCTGAATGGAAGAATAACAGGCGAGCTACGGGCATTATATTTTCGGCCATGGTATTTGGACTGAAAGCCGGGTTAAGTGTAGGAGGTGCGCTGGTTGCAGGTATACTGGCAGTGCTGGGTTACAATGAACAATTGCCTGAGCAGCTGCCTGAAACTGTGTCAGGAATAAAGCTTTCCGTTAGTGTTTTTCCTGCACTTACATTTTTTATAGCTGTGGCTTGTCTTTTTTTCTATGAAATCAACAAAAAAATGGAAGATCAGATCGAGCGCGATCTTATATCCCGTAGAAAAAATGCTGCCTGATATTGTCTTATTGATAATGAAATAACAAAATGCTGTCTGATATGAAAAAAAAATTACACCTGTCGTCTTTTTTTGCCCTCAGCCTGATGATTTATATGATGTTATCATGTGCCATGAATGTTGCTAAAAAAGAAAATACATTAAAAGATGCACTTGAGGATAAGTTTCTTATGGGTACAGCCTTGAGTGACCACCAGATTATGGGTCGGGATTCATTATCAATTGAACTTGTAAAAAAGCATTTCAACTCAATTGTAGCTGAAAATTGCATGAAAGGCGAACGCATCCACCCGGTTGAAGGAGAGTTCAAATATGAGCTCCCCGACCTGTTTGTGGAGTTTGGGGAACAGAACAATATGCACATTGTCGGGCATACACTGATCTGGCATTCGCAGGCTCCCAAATGGTTTTTTGTTGATGAAAACGGGCAGGATGTCAGCCGCGAGGTGCTTATCGAAAGAATGCGCTACCATATATCAAATGTCGCAGGCAGGTATAAGGGCCGCGTTCATGGCTGGGATGTTCTTAATGAAGCCATTGAGGGTGATGGTTCATGGCGAAAAAGCAAATTTTATGAAATCATAGGCGAGGAGTATGCTGAACTGGCCTTTAAGTTTGCTGCCGAAGCTGATCCGGATGCAGAACTTTATTACAATGATTATGGCATGGCAAGTCCCGGCAGGCGTCAGGGTGTGATTGACATGGTTAAAAAACTCCAGGAAAAGGGTATTAAAATAGATGGAATTGGAATGCAGGGCCACCTGAACCTTGAATCACTGAACCTTGAAGAGTTTGAGAAAAGCATTGTCGCTTTTTCGGAACTGGGAGTGAAGGTGATGATCACCGAGTTTGACCTTACAATTCTTCCTTTCCCCACCGGGGAAACAACAGCCGATGTTGGGCTGAAGGCCGAATATGAGGCACGCATGAATCCTTATGCCAATGGTTTCACTGATGAGATACTTGCAGAGTGGAATCAGGCCTGCACCGATATTTTCAGAATTTTCCTGAAGCATGAGGATAAAATAACAAGGGTTACAGCCTGGGGCGTTACTGATAACCATTCATGGAAGAACAACTGGCCGATCAGGGGCAGGACAGATTATCCGCTGCTTTTTGACCGTGATTATCAGCCCAAGCCTGTTGTACAGACAATTATTGAAGAAGCAAAAAGATAAGATTTAACCGCACTGACATGAAGAAGAAAAGATATCTTGCTGATCATATATATACTGCCGATCCCTCAGCCCATGTTTTTAACGGCAAAATCTACATTTACCCTTCCCATGATATCGATGCAGGAATTCCGGAAAATGATCTGGGCGATCATTTTGACATGCAGGACTATCATGTATTTTCCATGGAATCTGTTGACGGTCCTGTAACCGATCATGGTGTTGCACTTGACAAGAAAGATGTGCCATGGGCAGGCAGGCAGATGTGGGCTCCTGACGTGGCTTTTAAAGATGGCAGGTATTATTTTTATTTTCCTCTAAAAGACAAGAACGACATCTTCCGTATAGGGGTAGCCGTTGGCGATAAACCGGAGGGCCCTTTTATTCCGCAGGAGAACCCAATTAAAGGTAGCTTCAGTATTGACCCTGCAGTATTTGACGATGGCAACGGTAACTTCTATATGTACTTCGGCGGTCTCTGGGGAGGCCAGCTTCAGCGTTACCGTAACAACAAAGCCATTGAATGCGGGCATGAACCGGAAGACAGCGAACCTGCCCTGACTGCGCGTGTGGTGAGACTACGGGACGACATGCTTGAGTTTGCAGAAGAGCCCCGTGACGTGGTTATACTCGATGAGAATGGTGAACCTGTAAAGGCGGGCGATCATGACCGGAGGTATTTCGAAGGCCCATGGATGCACAAGTACAACGGGAAGTATTATTTTTCGTATTCAACGGGCAACACCCACCTGCTTTGCTATGCTATTGGTGATAATCCCTATGGGCCGTTTACCTATAAGGGAGTGATCATGACCCCTGTGGTAGGATGGACAACCCACCATTCCATTGTGGAGTTTCAGGGGAAATGGTACCTGTTCCATCACGACAGCAAACCATCGGGAGGAAAGACCTGGCTACGCAGTATAAAAATGGTTGAACTGGAATACAACCCTGACGGTACAATCATGACGATAGACGGACTGGCGGATTAATACCCGCAACGCCGTTGTATAAGGTTTTGACGATAACAGGCTTGCATAAAAAAGAAATCTTTGAAAAATTGTAAAATTGCATTCTTTTTTAGTCTTCCTTTATTTCTGATGTTAAGTGCATGTAACAAAAATCAATTAATTGAATACAGGCAGTTAACAGATGACATTGAGCAATATACCAAAGCTGAATTTGAAATATATTTAAAGGAAAGGTATACCAATCCTTACGATGCAGGGGAAATTGCTTTGAATATGATCTTGGTAAATCCCGATGGAGAACAGGTATTTCTACCCTGTTATTTTGAATCAGGTGACCAATTGAATTCAAAATGGAAGGCCAGGTTTTCACCCAGGCAGGCAGGAGAGTTTTCTTTTCATTTTGAACTTTTCATCAATGGAAACAAGAAGGCTGAGTCAGCAAAGAACCACTTTTTTGCAAAAGATTCTGACACGGATGGTTTCCTTCATACTTATGATTTCTGGACGTTGAGGTTTGATTCAGGAAAACCTTTTCGTGGAATTGGTGAAAATATAGGATGGGAATCAAGGTCTTTTGAAGATCCCAAATGGAACTACGATTATCTTTTGCCAGCCTTATCCAGTAATGGAGCAAATTTTTTTCGCTGCTGGATGGCTCCAAACAATTTTCCCCTGGAATGGAAAATTGTTAAAGACACAAAACGCTACACCGATAGTGATGAATATTTTAATCCCGGTGGCATTAAAAGGCTTGATGAAGTGATTGAGATGCTTGATTCCTTAAATCTTTATGTGATGATTGCTCTTGATTCTCATAATGCCCTGATGGGAGGGAATCAATGGGAGATCCATAATTACAATAAAAAGAATGGAGGTCCTGCAGAGCATCCGGCAGAATTCTTCACACTACAGGAATCGAGGGAGAAATATAAAAACAGGCTAAGGTATATTGTTGCAAGGTGGGGATACAGCACAAACATAGCTGCCTGGGAATTTTTTAATGAGATCGATAATGCTGCATTTGGCAGACACGATAGTATCATCATTCCACATGATGCAATTACTGACTGGCACAGGGAAATGGCATCCTATCTGAAGGAAATCGATCCTTATGATCACATAGTTACCACCAGTGTATCGCATCGTGAAATAGAGGGATTATATGCACTTGAAGAACTGGATTTAAACCAGATGCATATATATAAGCGAACCAAACAGATACCGGAAGGAATTATGCAGTACACTGAAATGTATAATAAACCATTCTCGTGGGGCGAATTTGGTTATGAGTGGGATTGGAACAAGGATTTTAGCAAAATAGCTGAAGAATTTGATCACGACTTTAAAATCGGACTCTGGTATGGATTGTTCAATCCAACACCTGTACTTCCTATGACGTGGTGGTGGGAATTTTTTGATGAAGGGGGCATGACAGCTTATTTTAACAGTGTGTCAGAAATTAATGAATCCATGCTGAATGCAGGAAATGGGTCATTCGAACAATTGGAAACATCTGCCGGAGGCGCTGAAACCTATGGTGTAAAATGTGGTGAGAGGTTATATGTATACGTACTCAATGATTCAGGCAGTTCTGAAAATTTAATAGTTAGGGTATCTGCCAATCTTGATAACCAATCCAGATTATCAGTAAAAGCTTTTAATCCGGAAACCAGATCCTATCATGAACTTAAAGAAACTTTTATTGAGAATGGTTCTCTTACAATCTCTGGTATTGAGCTAAATAATTTACAGGATGTTGTCCTGATATTATCAGAATGAATCACTAAAACATAATGAGTCCTTAAGTGTTGGACATTGTAATCAAAACCAGTCCCACGAGGAACAGCAAAAACATAATTGCCAGAAGGGTATTGGTACCCTTTGGTGCATCTTTAAATTCTTTCCAGATAAATACCCCCCAAAGGATGGCTACCACAGGTGCTGCATTACTGAGCGCATAACTGATGGCAGGATTTGATGCCCCGGCGGCCATGAAGCTTACCACCATACCGAACATCCATATAAAACCTCCCAGTACACCGGTGAGGTGGGTTTTCATATCACCTGTGAAATACTCCTTCATTTTAACCGGCTCACCCTGTACAGGAAAACGCATGAAGATGGGATTAAAAATAAATGTGCTTATAAATACTCCTGCTGAAAAGAAGAATACTCCTGTGTAAGGGGTAAGGTTTCCTGTTCCTCCGGTCACAAAAGAATTGTCAAGCGATTTTACAACCAGTCCGTAGAAGAATGCGATCAGCAGTCCTGCGCCCACTGAGAGGAGGATACCCTTTGCCGATGGCTTTTTCTGCTCCCTTGCCAGGCGTCTGAAGGACAACATACTCAGATAAATTGCAGCAATAATGACTGCTACACCTCCAAACAACAGGACAACATTGCCTTCAGGTTCCCCTTTGTCCATAACAATCAGGATAAAGTTGACGATGATGCCCAAAATCCAGGCGATACCTCCCCCAATAGGGAATCCTACCGACATTCCTGCCACGGCAATGGCTGCCACCAGCAGAATATTGCCCAGGTTCCATACCACTCCACCCAGCATGGCATTTATAATACTGGAACTGCTGGCCTGTGCCACATCTTCAATGAACGGACGGCCATCATTACCAAATGAACCCAGAGTCAAGGCGGCCAGCAGAGCCGTAAGCAATAAACCTACTGAAAGGTCCCAGTAAAACAGTTCAAAGCGCCAAGTTTTTTCAGCAAGCTTCTGGGTATTTGCCCACGATCCCCAGCAAATCATGGAGATCACAAAGAAGAATACAGCCAAAGCATAATGATTTACAAGTACCATAGAAAGTTATTTGATTAGTTTATAAAGTCGATTAATCTGCTTAATTCATATACTGTATCCAATAGTTGTTATATGATTCCGTAGAGAAGCAATTTCAGATTCATCAGGATTTATGGTACGACAGATATAATTACCCGCTGGTATCTTGTCAGTGCTGGCACTCCGTTATCGGTGACTGCAACTACAAAATGGAGGGTTTCCTGTTGTTGAACAGAAGGCATTTTAACTGAGGTTTTAGCCTGATCTGGTTCTGCAGGTTTAATCCATGCAGGCCATGTACCAGCTTCACGATAGTGGAGCCACTGGTAGCTTAGTTTATTGCCATCAGGATCGTTTGAAGCAGAAGCATCCAGTTCAACAGTTTCTCCTGCTTTGACTTTGATGGTATTATTATGTGCCAGTTTTGCTATAGGTGGGTGATTGGCATTATTATAGTCTTTCCGGCACCAGTCCATGCGGGCAGCAAAATCATTCTGGAAATGCTCTCTCCAGCGCCAGATGGTTGCCCTTCGGTCGATCCATATTTTACCATCCGCTTCCACCCAATCTTCGGTATCGGTCCATATTTCCCTTTCCTCCGGTTCATGAAAAAAAATTCGGTTGACTGGCTTGTACAATTCGTACCGTCCTCCCCATGATCCCCAGTTGGGATGTTCAGATGAGCCCAGCCCGTTATTGATCAGATAAAGAAATGAAGGTGTGTCGCCTTCCATGATGTAGGCAATGTCGGGGTATTGGTCACCAAGGGGACCATGTCCATTCTGAATGTGTTCATCTACCCATTCATTGTCGGTGATATAGGTATCGGCACCGCTTGCAAAGTGATAGTGCCTTTCTCCTGATATGCCAATCCATGTTGAATAAAAATAGCTGTCGGCACCGTTTTCATGGTAACCGGGGCTTACGATATAGAAAAGTTCCGGGAAAGTGTTCCTCATCCATGGTCCTGCATTGTCCTGGTCTGAAATGGTGTAGACCCTGATTTTATCTACAAACTTTTTTAATTCAGCCTCTGAACGGGTACTTTTTACCTTCCAGAGCGCCTGCGCCAGACAGTTGGCTCCCCCCCAGACAGGCACCCAGACCGGCCTCGGGTCATCCTTGTCAACCATTTTGATTATCCAGTCTGAGCCTTCAGAATCCTTGCCTTCTCCCACTGCGGCCATTCCAAAATCAGGATAACCTTTTTTTACCCTTTCTTTGAGGTAGACAAGGGTGGGGTATCCCTTTTCATGCTTCTCCAGATTATCCCTCACCTTTCCATAGGCATCCACAATTTCATGAATACGCCATTCAGCAGTTTTGTTACGCTGCCAGCATGAGGTTGTGGCAACAATGCCCTCAACATCGAAATGATTGGCATATAAAAGGAAGCGCACCAGCGACTGTGCGTCATCTGGTTCATTTTCAATGTCGGTAAGAATAAGGATCCTTTTTTTCTGTAGCCCTTCATCTGCATGGAGCCAGAGTGGTAAGAACATCGTAGTGAGGAAGGAGGTCACCAGCAGGCAGGAAAAAAATCTTCTCATAAAACTATAGGTTTAGTAAATGATGATTTCGGAATAAGATATTAATTAATAAAGCCATGGGGGTTTTCTTTACAGGATTATCTTTCTTCATAATCTCAGATTCCGGGTATCAAACAAAAATAAACAGAAGAAACCTAACCTGAAAGAAATGCTGCATTTATTTAAGGAAGTCATCTAATGATTGTTTGAAATTTGGAGCTATAAGAATTTCATCTGAAGTGAAAATGTCACATACTTCAGCCCACTCATTATCTTCATGTCACAGTTCAAAATAATTCCCCAAAATAGTTTACTTTTAGGGTGGTGGATTTAATAATTTAATTGTTTAATGCATTATGAAAAATCTGGCTATTGTTTTATGGTTATCTGCTTTATTTACATTTTCATGCAGTACATCTAAAAACGTCAATCCGCAGGAACTGTATTCTGAAGTGGATACCACTGCTCCTGTAAATACATTATCGGAGCAGGAATCCAGTAATGGCTGGAAGTTATTGTTTAACGGTAATGACTTTAGCGGCTGGCATGGCTATAATATGAATGATGTTCCCGATTTCTGGATCATAGAAAATCAGGCAATGACCATGACCACCACAGGCGGAAGTGAAAGCCAGGATGTGATTACCGATGAAGTATATGACAACTTTGCACTGAGCCTTGAATATCGGTTGACAGACGGTGCCAACAGCGGTATTATTTATCATGTGAAAGAAGATTCAATCTATAAATTTCCCTATGAAACTGGTCCTGAATATCAAATCATAGATGAGGAAGGCTGGCAGGGGGAATTGGAGGACTGGCAGATCAGCGGTGCTAATTATGCCATGCACCCTCCCAAAGCCAGGCCTTATAAACCTGTAGGTGCATGGAATCATGCATTGCTGGTGGTCAATGGCAATAAAGTTACCCATATCCTGAACGGAGAGGTATTGGTGGAATTTGAGAAATATTCTGAAGACTGGAAGAAATTGCGCGACAGTGGAAAGTGGAATGATTTTCCTGATTACGGAAAATTTGATAAAGGGCATATCTCCCTTCAAAATCACGGAACCAAAGTGTGGTTTCGCAATGTAAAAATCAAAGAATTGTAAAAAGTAACTTATATAGGACATGAATCATTCAAGACGAAGTTTCATACAGAAAACCACAGCGGCGGCGGTAGGCCTTACCGTTGTGCCTGCACACGTTGTGAGTGGACTGGGGCACCGTGCACCCAGTGATAAATTGAATATAGCCGGAGTTGGTATCGGTGGAAAAGGACATCCCAACCTCATGGCCATGAATAGTGAAAATATTGTTGCATTATGCGATGTCGACTGGAAATATGCACAGAAGTGTTTTAATGAATTTCCTAAGGCAAAGCGTTACCGCGACTGGCGTATTATGTATGATGAAATGGGTAAGGACATCGATGCAGTCATGGTAGCAACCGCCGACCATACACATGCTGCCATTTCTGCTCATGCCCTGACTATGGGCAAACATGTTTATTGCCAAAAGCCGCTTACCCATTCCGTTTATGAATCAAGGCTGCTCACAAAGCTGGCAGCAAAGCACAAAGTGGCAACCCAGATGGGCAACCAGGGAAATTCCGGACATGGGGTGCGGGAAGTATGCGAATGGATATGGAATGGGGAGATCGGAGAGGTACGAGAAGTACATGCATGGACCGACAGGCCAATCTGGCCGCAGGGGCTTGAAAGGCCGGTGGAAAAAATGACGCCTCCTGATACAATGAGCTGGGATTTATTTATTGGTCCGGCTCCCGAAAGGCCTTACCATGAAATATACACCCCATGGAACTGGAGGGGTTGGTGGGACTTTGGAACGGGTGCTTTTGGCGACATGGCCTGCCATGTGCTTGATCCTGTATATCAGGCTCTGAAGTTAGGTTTCCCCGATAAAGTAAGAGGCAGTTCCACATTAATGAACACTGAATCGGCCCCGCAGGCTGAAACTGTTGAATTTTCTTTTCCTGCACGGCAGGATATGCAAAAAGTGAACATGCCTTCTGTAAAAGTTTATTGGTATGATGGTGGACTGCTTCCCAACCTGACTGATCTTCTTCCTGAAGAAATCAACCTGATGGCCGATGGACTGGGAGGGTGTATATTTGTTGGTTCTAAAGATACTTTAATAACCGGATGCGGTGGCTTTAATGCATTCCTGGTATCTGGAAGGAAGCCACAGGTAACCCCGCACCTGAGAAGGATACCTGGCGCTGTGGGTTATGTGGATGGCCCGCATGAACAGGACTGGATACGTGCATGCAAGGAATCGCCTGAAAACAGGGTGGAAGGTACTTCTCACTTCGGATATTCCGGCCCGTTTAACGAAATGGTTCTGCTTGGCGTACTGGCTGTAAGACTCCAAAATTTGAATAAAACACTGAAGTGGGATGCACAGAACATGAGGTTCACTAATATTTCACCTTCAGAAGAGTTGAGAATCGTTACATCCGATGACTTCCAGGTTATAGAAGGACATCCCCATTTTGAAACCAAGTTCGCTACATTTAATGCTGAGAAAGCCGCCTCAGAATATGTCAGGCACTCCTACCGTAAAGGTTGGGATCTGCCTGCTATGCCAGCTTAAGCAAACTGTTGATGCCGGATACCCGGTATAATTTACATCATAAATGACTTCTAAAGAACGCTTTGAACTGACCATCAATCATAAAGAGCCAGATCGGATGGTTGTAGATTTTGGCTCAACTTCAGTAACAGGCATTCATGTACTGGCAGTTGAGAACCTGCGCCGGCACTATGGATTGGCAAAAAAACCTGTTCGGGTAACTGACCCTTTCCAGATGCTGGGGGAGGTTGATGATGAACTTGCAGCTGTTCTTGGAACAGATGTGACAGGTGCCAAAGGGCGCAAAAACTCTTTCGGTTTTTATAACCATGAGCCATTAAAAGAATACCACACTCCATGGGGACAGATCGTTATGGTACCTGAAGAATTCCGCACTACCACGGATGCAGATGGCGATACATTGATGTACCCCCAGGGTGATACTTCAGTACAGCCTTCAGGAAGGATGCCCCGCAACGGGTATTTTTTCGATGCCATTATCCGGCAACAGCCTTATGATGAAGAAAACCTTGATGTAAATGACAATCTTGAAGATTACGGCTCTGTAACAGAAACAGATCTGGAATACTGGAAGATAACGGCAAAAAGAGCACGTGATACCGGAAAGGCTGTTATTGCAGGTCTTGGCGGTACTGCACTAGGCGATATTGCGCATGTTCCCGGTATTAAACTTAAAAAACCTAAAGGAATACGGGACATTGCAGACTGGTACATGAGTATTTTAATCCGGCCTGAGTACATTATTGAAATTTTTGAACGCCAGACAGAAATTGCCCTGGATAATTTTACCCGCCTTCACCGTGTCATAGGAGATAATATTGATGCAGTATATATTTGCGGTACCGATTTCGGCACGCAGGAATCGACTTTTTGTTCACCTGATCAATTCGATGAAATCTGGATGCCATTCTATAAAAAAATCAACGGCTGGGTACATGCTAATACAAACTGGAAAACGTTTAAGCATTCCTGCGGGGCAGTGGAGCCTTTTATCCCTAAATTTATTGAGGCAGGCTTCGATATTCTGAACCCGGTGCAGGTAAGTGCCAAAGGCATGGATCCCGGGCACCTGAAAATGACTTATGGGAATGACATCGTTTTTTGGGGAGGCGGAATCGATACCCAGCAAACACTTCCTTATGGAACCCCCGCACAGGTAAGGACAGAGGTGTTGCGGCTATGCGAAATCTTTGCAAAAGGCGGAGGCTTTGTTTTTAATACAGTGCATAATATTCAGGCAAATGTGCCTGTGGAGAATATAGTTGCAATGGTTGATGCTGTAAGGGAGTTTAATAAAGCAGGCAGTTAACGCTAAATATTGTAAAGTTGTCATTTAAATTCCTGCAGGGAATATTTAGGCATGCGCAATGATTTTAATTTGAGTGAATGCTCTGTATTCTTTTTTTTAACATCATAGGAATTTGTTGGTTCTTCTAAAGTTTGGAAGCTAAACTGGAATAAAAAACAAGTCTTTTTTTTATCTTTTTGTTTTGTTTTGTGTTTAAGAAGTAGCTGAAAGAATTAGCTGATTAAGAAATTAAAAAAAATCATGGAAAATATTTACTGTCTTATTATGGCGGGAGGTTCAGGGACAAGGTTTTGGCCCCGCAGCCGCTCTGTAAAACCTAAACAATATCTTTCACTGTTTGGAGAAGAGTCATTATTGGAATCCACAATTGGGCGGTTTGAAAAATTTATGAGCGCTGAAAACATCTATATTGTTTCAGGTAAAAGTCAGTCTGTAGTGCTGGAAGAGCAAACGCCAACCGTTCCGCGTAAGAATTTGATATATGAGCCTGTAGGGAAAAACACCCTTCCATGTATTGGCCTTGCTGCCCTTTTTGTGGCCAAGGATGATCCTGAAGGAGTGATGGTGGTTTCTCCATCCGATCACCTGATTCAGGATGATGAACTGTTCCGTGATACAGTACTTGCTGCTGCAAACATTGCCAGGGAGAAGGATGGACTCGTCACTATAGGAATCACACCAGGTTACCCTGCCACTGGCTATGGATATGTTCAGGTGGAAAACCAGCTGCAGGATAAAAACAACATCAGGCAGTTTAAAGTAAAGCGCTTTGTGGAAAAGCCAGGATATGAGCAGGCTGCTGCCTATCTGGAACAAGGAAATTTTTACTGGAACAGCGGACTTTTTGTTTTCAAGGTTTCTGTTTTTCTGGATGCGGTAAAAAAATATGCACCTGCTTTATACACTGACCTCTCAAACATTGGGGAACATATAGGGAAATCTTCTTTCGGGGATACCCTGGATAAAATTTACAGGGAGGTAGAGAGCATATCAATTGACTATGGTATTATGGAACATGCCGATAACATATACCTTGTGGAAGGCAACTTCAGATGGAATGACCTGGGAAGCTGGGAATCGGTATACCTGTTTAGCGAAAAGGATGAACAGGGAAATGCAGGTTCAGGAAACACGCTGTTTTTGGATTCAAGGAATTCTTTTGTTTATTCGGATAATAGCCTTGTGGCGCTTATCGGGCTTGAAGATGTTGTGGTTGTGAAGGAAGGGAATGCAACACTTGTTTGTAAAAGGGATAAGGCTGAAGATGTTAAAAAAATAGTGGATCAGTTGAAAGCTGCAGGTGATCACCGGTATTTATAATAAAAAACTTAAAGATTTTTTCTTATGAGCGATTTCAAACGTTACTGTAAAACCCTCGAACTTCAAAATGACCCTGACCTGATAGAAGCCTATAAAAAAGTCCATGCACCAGGAGCTGCATGGCCCGAAATATCGCAGGGAATGCGTGAAGTAGGTATTACTGACATGGAAATATATCTTCTGGGGAACAGGCTCTTCATGATCATGGAAACGGTAGCTGATTTTGACCACGATACTGCCATGACGGAGTTGGGTCAGAAATCACGGCAGCAGGAGTGGGAAAGATATGTATCGCAGTTTCAGAAGACATCCTCTGATGCTACGGCTGCTGATAAATGGCAACTGATGGAACGGATCTACAAGATGGACTGACATCCTGTTTACTTTAAACCGGCTATATGAAACATTTACTTCCGGTGGTAATTCTGATACTTCTTGTATCCTGCCTTCCAGATCATAAGCAGTCTGGCTACAGCATTAACCTGGCAGAACGTTGGGATACCATCCGCCCTCTTGAAAATCCCCATAAGGGGTGGTATCATCACATGCTCGACAATGGCATCGATAAGTACCTGATTGCCGATGATTCCCTTTTCCTGTCATTTCCCGGAATGGATCATCTTTATCTGCGGCTGGCATGGGCTTATCTTGAACCCACAGAGGGAAAGTTCGACTGGTCGTATATCGATAATATTGTCGAAAAATATGTACCCCTGGGTTATGGTATTTCATTCCGTATAACTACAAAGGAAACCGGTCCTGCACCGGGCAGTGTTCCCGAAGAAGTGGAAGGGGTGAGGTATGCCACTCCCTATTGGGTTGTTGAGGCAGGAGCAAGGGGAAATGAAAAGCCTGAATTTGGTACACCCTCGTGGACACCCTACTGGAATGATCCTGTTTTTCTTGAAAAGCTGGATAATTTTCATAAAGCTTTTGCAGAAAGATACGATGGTAAACCTTGGGTAAGGTATGTCGATGTAGGAAGTATTGGAGAGTGGGGTGAAGGGCATACCCATTTTTCTACAAGGATTCCACCTACGGTTGAAGAAATTAAAACCCACATGGATATTCATTTGAAGCATTATAAGCATTCGCAACTGGTTGTAACTGATGATTTGATTTACTGGAACAAGCCGGAACAGGATGTGAAGGAATTATTTAATTATGCTAAAACAAATGGATTCACCATGCGTGATGACAGTCCTCTTGTGGAATGGTATGTAAGCAACAACCTCGACACCTGGTCTGTAAGCCATCCGCATTTTTTTGAAGAATTGTACAGGAGCCGGCCTACCGTTTTTGAACTTCAGCATTACGGTAGCGTAAAAACCGACGGCAACTGGCTTGGCAGAAACGGAGAAGATACCATTCCTGCTACAGGTGTGAGCGGGGCAGAGATCTTCAGAAATGCCATGCGGCTGATCCATCCTACATACATAGGCTACCATGGCTATGCAGAGGAATGGCTGGCCGATAATCCTGAACTCACGGTTCAACTGCTGAACCTTTGCGGGTACTGGTATTTCCCGGTTACGGCAACTTTCAATGACATCAGCCGCAGGGAAATTTCCTTCAGCATCAGCTGGCTCAATAAGGGGGTTGCTCCTGCATATGATATATTTTCATTAAGGGGAAGGCTGATTCCTGTGGAAACGACACAGCAGCCTATTGAATTTGAAATTGAAGATTCGGGTAATAAAAGCTGGATGCCGGGAGAAACCACTGTGGCTGAATATAGTGTTGCTTTGAAGCGAAGGCCAAAAGGAGAATACAGGCTGGGAGTGCAGTTGTTTGATAGAAAATCAGGAAGAACTGTTGAAACAGGAATTCAGCAGGAGTGGGTGGAGGATGGATATTTTTTGATGGATACGGTTACTTTTTAGAAGTGATGATTTTGTTCCAATGAGTGAATTGAATATTTTTAAAAACTGCATCTGTATTTTGTTTTATAGTTTTTATCTTAGAGGGCAACTTAATAATGAACTAATGAAAATACTTCAGCTTTTTCTTTCCACTGTCATTCTCCCTATTTTCATTTTGATATCATCATCATGCGTTCCGGGAAGCAATGCACAGCAGAACCAGCCTGCGGGGCAGGAATATGACGTAGCAGCCTATATCTGGCCTTCATGCCACCACGATGAACGTTTTGGGGATATGCTCTGGCCTGAAGGTATGGGCGAGTGGGAAATCATCAGGAAAGGCGATCCGCGGTTTGAAGGGCATTATCAGCCTAAAGTGCCTTTATGGGGTTATGAACCGGACGATGATCCCCGTGTCATGGAAAAGTGGATTGATGCTGCCACCGATCACGGAGTGAATGTGTTTATTTTCGACTGGTACTGGTTTGATGAAGGCCCTTTCCTCGAAAGCTCCCTGAATAATGGTTTCCTGAAGGCAAATAACAGGGACAAAATGAAGTTCTATCTCATGTGGGCTAATCACGATGTGCGCAGAAATTACTGGAATGTCCATAAATACACCGAAGATACTTCTGTTATGTGGGAAGGAGCGGTCGACTGGGACAATTTCAAAATCATTGTAGAAAGGATTATCAGACAGTATTTCCATGAACCCACTTATTACAAGATTGATGGCTGTCCAGTTTATTCCATATTCAGCATCCATAACCTCATCAAAAGTTTTGGGAGCATAGAAGAAACTGCAAAGGCAATTGCATATTTCAGGGAAGAAACCAAAAAGGCTGGTTTTCCTGATCTTCACCTTCAGATGATCGTTTTTGAATCACCGAATGAGAACCTGCTCCGCAACCTTGAAATGCTGCAGGTAAACAGCGTCACAAAATATAACTGGGGAGGTCCTCATCCTGAAGATTACATTCAGTGGGGAACTGAATCTATGGCAAGGCGTCAGCAGTGGGATGAGGCGACCGATATACCTTATTTCCCCAATGCTTCCATTGGCTGGGACGATTCTCCCCGTTTCCCGCACAAGGGTAAAAAAGATGTGGTACATTACAATAAGTCGCCCGAAAGTTTTGCAGCATTCCTGCAAAAGGCAAAGGAGTATTGCGATGAACACCCTGAGCAGCCTAAACTGATTACCCTATTCTCCTGGAATGAGTGGATCGAAGGCAGTTACCTGCTACCCGACATGAAATACGGGTTTGGTCATCTGGAAGCCGTTAAAAGGGTGATAAAGGAAGATTATGACCCATACTCGAACCAATAGAACATTGAATTCTGATTTAACTTAAATACATAAGCTTTTTGTTTTTTTTAGATAATATGGGAGTAAGCCAATTCTGCTTATCAAAAAACAGGCATTGCTGGCTGAACTGGAAAGATCAGAAGATACAATAGTGGTTGGACCCGATAGGGAAGTGTTTGATTCATAGGTACAGTCCGATACGGGAATTTCCAAAGCCGTAGAAGATGTGTTAAGCGAATGTGGGGTCAAGTCCGAAACAACCCTTTCACCCTGAGTCCCCTCCCCAGGGCTAATTGATATGATAAGCGCCTCCGGGAATTAATTCTGGTGGCGCAATGAAGTTATAATAACCGGGATTCCTTAAAAAGGAGTTCACATCAAAAAAACAGTCAGCGGAATAAATACAAAACTCCATGGACTAAACAATTTTCTCATTTTCTGGCATAATGAGCAGAATAAACAATTTTCGGGGATATAACTTCTCCAGAGTTCAGAAGAGTATTTATATTATATTCTCTTTTTATTGAATATTTGGCACCTGATTTCATCAACATTTTTTTGTTTTTATGGTTTATACTTATCAATAAAATTTAAGGTTTAAAATAAGTGAGATTGAAAAGACAACACTTTGTTAAGATAGTTAACTTTTCTGCCGGGTTATTTCTATTGGCTCATACTGTTATATCATATCATCTCAATTTTGAAATAGTTTTCAATTGTTGTCACAAATCAAATCTCTTACCAGCCAATTCGCGTAATTTATTAATTCTGACTTTATATAAATTTTCCAATTTATTCATACCCGGATCCTTTAATGATATTGAGTCTCTTTCATCAGGGAATAACATTTCATGTTATGTGGCCTCAACATCGTTAATGGATTTAAAAGCTTTGAGGCAAATGGGTTAAAGAATAATTAAGAATAAATAACTAAAAGAATGAATCAGACTGTAAAGCAAAATCGATCCGCAATAGCCTATTTCCGGCAAGTTGCCTGGGAATTTCTAAACAGAGAAACAACCGGTGGCCTGCTTTTGATCGGAGCTACAATATTAGCTCTTATATTAGGCAATTCCCAATGGGCTCATACTTATCATCATTTTCTTGAGGCTGAGTTTCTGTTTGAACTTTCTGAACATTTTACTTTTAGCCTCTCCATAGAGCAATGGATTAATGATGGGCTTATGGCCATATTTTTTTTAGTGGCAGGACTTGAACTTAAACGGGAAATATTGGTGGGTGAATTGTCGACATTCAAAAAGGCTTCTATGCCCTTGATAGGTGCATTTGGAGGAATGGTTGTGCCAGCACTTATCTTCGCCAGTTTGAATGCCGGCACAGAAAATATTCGTGGTTGGGGCATCCCAATGGCTACCGACATTGCCTATTCGCTTGGTATAATTGGTTTACTTGGTAAGCGTGTGCCCATACAACTAAAAGTATTTTTAGTGGCGTTGGCAATTGCCGATGATTTGGGAGCCATACTTGTGATAGCTATTTTTTACAGCCAGGAGTTAAGTTGGATTTATTTAGGTGTCGGAGCAGGCATTTTTACCCTTTTAATGCTGTTCAATCGAATGGGAATAAAAAGCTTGTATTGGTATATACCAGGAGGTTTGGTACTTTGGTATTGTTTCCTGAATTCAGGAATACATCCCACAATTGCAGGAGTACTTTTTGCCATAACGATTCCGGGAAAGCCTGAATTGGACGGCAAAAGTTTAAAAAGGCGTACGATTAAAAATGTGGCAGCATTGGAGGATACCAACTTGAAAAACCATGTTCCATTACTTGATGTTCGACAATTAAAGCTCCTCAATGATATCAAAAAAGATACTGAAAATGCAGAACCTCCATTGGCAAAACTAGAACATTCACTGATTGATTTCAATGCATTCTTCATTATACCTGTTTTTGCGATTGCCAATGCAGGTGTTAAATTAGACGTAAGCCTGGCAGATGTTCTTGACAGCTCTCTTGGATTGGGAGTATTTTTAGGATTAGTGATGGGAAAAGTATTGGGGATAAGCCTTTTTTCTTTTTTTGGTGTAAAACTGGGTATTTCGGTTTTGCACACCACTTTACGCTGGAAGCATGTCATCGGCATGGGTATGATAGCGGGAATAGGTTTTACCATGTCGCTTTTCATTACAAACCTTGCATTTATCAGTCCTGATTTAATAAAAATCTCAAAAATCAGTATTCTGATAGCCTCGCTGATTGCTGCATCATTGGGGATATTGGTTTTGTATTTTACTAAACCCAGGTTAAACCAGAATCCACAAATGGAGAAGATAATAGTTAAGTAAATTGAGACTTATGGCTTAGGGTAATACAATGATGCTTGGGGGGAAACCCTGAATATAGGGTTGGGAAAGTGTGTTGCAGAAAAAGCCGGTATCATTATCAGACAGAATATCGGACGAGTTCATCCCCCCGGTGCAGGGGAACCAAATGGTATGAGAAATCAGGAATACCTGTCTATAGGTTGAAGTCATTAAACAGTTTGCATCCAAAGAAAAAAAGTAATATAAGAAAACGTTCTATTCAAATCAAAGCACTTTCTGAGGGCACTGATAAATTAATTATCCCGGCAGTAACTCCACCTTCATTCCTGCCACGGAAAGATTTTCGTTCATATGCTGTTCATCCCACAGGTTGGAAATCACAGCCGATATATTTGGATTTTGCAGTGCCCATAAATAAGCTTTTACAGGTGCTTTCATATCGCCGGGCACAATTCGTTGTACTTTATCTATGCGCCATTGAGGTATGGGTTTCAGCGCTTCGTGCTGGGTAGCCACAGCCATGGCAGCTTTCATGGCAATAATGCCCATGCCGCTTTCTTTGGCCAGTTCGATCTCCCTTTCCATGTACCCGGCATTGATAATATTATAGGCTACCATTGCAACCTGGTAAAGTCCGGTTTCCCTGGCTGCCCTTAAAACCCCGGCCGGATCGTTGTGTGTCGATACGCCAAGGAAACGGACTTTCCCGTCCTTCTTAAGCTGTTCAAATGTTGTGAAGGTTTCTTCCATCTGTACTTCTTCGAAAGAACTGGCGCCATGCGGACACATCAGGATATCAAAATATTCGGTTCCGGCACGCTGCAAGCTTTCTTCAACAGAGTTTACAATAAATTCCTTGAACTTTGGGCTTCCTTCCACTTTATGTGCATAGTCTGCAGCCATGGCATTGCTCAGGTATGTACCGTCCAAAGAACGCGGCTGTCCGGGCCAGTATGTGATCCAGTATCCTGGCTTATCCACATTGCGGGCAGCACGCATTTCCTTTGCCTTATTTTGATAATGCTCCTGTTTACTGCCGGGCAGGCCGTCAAATATTTCACGGTACAACCTGTCTCTTACCGATGTATATCCGCTGATTTTGGTGGTCATGAACACCTTTTCGCGTTTGGCACTGCTGTCAATGATTTTGCCGTAACTTCTTTCACATTCTCCGCGGCCATATGCAGGCGCCATATCAAGGTAGTTCAGGCCACGTTCCATGGCCATCTCTGTAACACGCAGGTTGTCTTCCCTTACAGGGTCGCCGCCATTCACAACTTCGGATATCATAAGTCCGGTATTTCCCAGCTGACGATAAGCCATACCCGACTGACGGTTGCGCCATTCCGGTTGAACTGCCGGTTGCTGGTACGATTCAGTTGTGGTTGCTGCTTTAACCTTTCCCAGGAAAGGTATGCCCAATCCCAGGGCTGCACCTGTTGAAATAAATTTTCTGCGGTTGATATTAAATTGATAAGGCATTGTAATTTAAAATTAAATTTTACTCCATTAATAACCAGAATAAAATGATTATGTTCGAAATAATATTTTTCCGACACCGTAAATAATTTAGGGCGATTGTAATGTACAGACGTTGCATGCAACGTCTCTACCCATTATCCAATTTTATTTTATATATTTAATCAACAGAATATTAACCCAAATACCATGACCCTGTTCCATAACAAATACCGGATAGAATCATCGCGTTTAAATTCATGGGATTATACCACTGCGGCTGCCTATTTCATTACAATCTGCACCTGTAAACGGTTGCACTGTTTCGGAGAAATAGAAAACGGCAAATTGATTTACACGCCTGTAGGCGCGATAGCCGATGTATTGTGGTATGAAATAAAAAACCATTTCCCGAATGTTGAATTGGATAAATTTGTTGTAATGCCCAATCATATTCATGGGATTCTGATATTATTGAATGGGGGGAATTCGAATAATACAGATGCCGCAGATCGCAGGGATGTTGTAGAGACGTTGCATGCAACGTCTCTACAGACGTTGCATGCAAC
>JAEYNZ010000018.1 GCA_023412195.1 Bacteroidota bacterium | reverse complement strand
TATGCATTCTATTAACCTGACAAATGGTTGTTGCACACCCGCATGCATTATAATCCATAAAATTATTTGATGGAACAGAACATAGCCCATTATTTGGTTCATTAACATTCCAGCAATTTGGGTTTGTTGGTGTGTCATCGCATCCGTCATTCTGGTTCCATGTATGGATCAAGCCAAGAGAATGCCCCAATTCATGATTTAAGAGATTTGCGGGAGCCCAATGATTGGCAAGATATTTAGCATAAATTCCAGAAATTGTTATCCATCTTTTATTGCCTATCCCACTGGCCATTCCGTGTCCTGCATCATCCTCGCTCAAAAAAATGTGAATAGAGTTGTCTTTATTTAATACGTTTGATTGATTAACAATAAATTTATTGTACAAATAATCCCCAAAAGCATATGTCTGTTTATAACTCCAACCATAATCATCCTGCCAAAAATAAATATTAGCCAATGAAAATCGAATACGGCTGTCTGTTATAATCGGCGAACTAGTTGCTAGGTTCATCTCTTCGAAGTTTGTATATCTCCAGTTCACGTGGTTCATAAAAGTGTTTGTTAACCAATTTATAGAAGTTGTATTATTAGGAAAGTTTCCTGTACCATCATTCTTTTGAATTATGTGGAAAGTTATCCTAACAGTTTTAATAGGAGTGTCAAAAGGATCAACTGGATCGTAAATATTCCAATCAATGCAAGATGCTGATTTTAATGGTACATATTCATTTAATGTATGGCATTCAAATTTATCTTGACCATTAATTATTCCGATTATAGTTGAAAAGTATATTATTAAAAGAAACGCTTTCATAATGTATTTTTTAGAATTTAATTAGTTTTTTAAAAATTTGTTTTTTGTTGTTCCATCCTTTGACAAAATATATACCCGGCGGAAAAGTTGACGTATTTTCCATGTATTTGTTTGTAATGAATTGTCTTTGTTGAGCAACTATACGCCCTGCCTGATTATAGATTTCAAATACAAATGGGTCAGTGCTGCTTTCTCCGACCTCAATTACGAAAAAATTTCTGAATGGATTTGGGTAAATATCCACATCCAACAGAGAAACTAAAATACTTGAAGTGTAAAAAGTGTCGCAAGGCCAAGAGTAAGGATAATAGGGCGGATAAGGATAATATGATACAAAGTTAAGCAAATCGTCGCTGTAACATCTTAAAGGATCAGGACATCCACCATCACAAACTAATTGGTCTTTTGGAAAGAAATAAGAGTAGTTTCCAATTTTTTCAATTATTTTACCACTAAACTGAAGTTCAGGTTTACTTAAGGCTAAAATCTCATTTACATAGTATGTTTTTAGTTGTAGTGTATCAGAAATTACTTCTAGTGAAATGGAATCAACAATTAAAACAACTGAATCGTAAAGTGCTACGGAATATGGTTCTTTAATAATTATGGTATCCCCAACTTCTTTAGCGAAATCGTACAGAAGATAAAAGTCCTCATACTTATATCTGTAAACCTTGTTTTCGGATATGTCAGTATATAAATAATCGAACCCTTCAACAGATTCATTCCCGCGTGAATCAACCAAAGTTTTTTCAATAACCTTACATTGTTTTGAATCTATTAAAGTGTCTTTGATAGATTTAAGATGGTAATATCCGGTTGCCGGAGTAGCGGCTCCTTCCCTGTATGTATAATACCATTCTGCTCCAATCGGAGCCCATTCTGTCTGAGAACTAACTCCACCATATAACATAAGAGATAATATGAATAATCTTATTTTCATTGCTATTTTTTTTTCAAAAACTATTCAGTTAACAACATCTGCTTCGTATCAACAATCTTTCCATCTGTAACCAAACTATATAAATACATTCCGGCAACAAATTCGTTGGCATTTATTAATTGGTTTCCTGTACCTCTATGTTTGATTGCAATGGTTTTCAATAAGGTACCTGTCATATTGCAAATGTGCAATTTGGCATTTTGTACCGCTACTGGTATCTCATATCGTATAGTCGTCTGTGTATTAAAAGGATTAGGTGTATTTTGGTATAGTTTAGCTACATCGATTTGTGTATCTAAATCAGTTCCTGTTATTGCTGCACTTTTCGTGTCTTTACAACAATCTTCAATTTGTACCAATAAATCGTCAATTTGGGCTTGCTGGGCTTTTATCGCTTCAAGCAAAATTGGGATCATCCCTTCGTAATTTATGGCTCTTGTCATAGTAAACGAATCGAGCCTTACCAGTTCAGGGAACTCTTTTTCCAGTTCCTGGGCTATAAAACCGTAACGTTCGCCAGGTGAAAAATTGGGTACTAAACCAAGCGTATCGTTTTTCAGGATTTCACCTAATTCCTGCTTTCTTTTATATTCATATTTTTTGCCATCAACCTTCAATAATTTTGCTAAAACTTCATTACCGTCAAGGGCCTGGATGTTCTTCTTATACACTTCATCAGATGGTGTCCAGCCTCCTGTTGAATAAGCTTCTCCACCAACATAAAGTTCGTAAGGAGTGCTTTGGCTGGCACCGCCAATTAATACTGTTGCCAAATATGAAGGACCTGTAATCTTGACGCAATGATTAAGGACGGGATTTGAATTACTTACTTCCAGTTTGGCGCCCGGGGAAGTTGTTCCAACGCCCACGTTTCCGCTACTGACTACTTTTAACTGCGAAAATCCATTAAAAGACAGTGCTAATACACATACAAAAAACGATAAACAATATTTTTTCATAATTTTACTATTTATGACAGGAAACGGCGAATTTCCTGCCGGTTAAACAAATTTTTGCAGATATAACCCGGTTTCCCGATATACATCGGGAGGCTGGGTAAATTTTTGCTCATAATAATGTATTGATTAATGAGGTTCTAAATCAGAATTTCCATTGTAAAATGACCGCCACCTGTCTGGAAGTGGAACAGGCGGCTACTTTAAACAAATTTATTTATTGAATTTGTCAGGTATTTCTTCATGACCGTTATTTTTTGGTTGTTTTGATTAAAGGTAGAAAAAATTTTTAATACATCATGTCAGTTTTTTTTGATTCAGCAAAAATTTGGTTGCCAGGTTATTGGCAATGATGCCTCTTTCCCATTCTGAAGAGAGAAGTTAAGCCCGCCTGCGACGATATTATTGCGTGCGAGTGGAAGAGCAGGCCACAGTATCCAAAGCCCGTGTTCTGATGAGCAAAAGCGTATATATTATATTCATGAGCCTTAACCATAATTTATTCTTCATTGCAACGTTTTACTCCGGATTATCAACCGGTAGAATGAATCAGATTTATAGAATTCAGGAAAAGTGGCGGGAGAATAGCTTTTTTTTCTCTCTCATTGCCATTGTTGCCTTCTTTCCCTTTTCTGAAGCATTTGTCAGTATTTTTACCGGATTGCTGCTGCTGCAGGCTCTTGTTCTGAGGTCGTGGCTGCACCCGTCTTTTAAAATTAGGCATTTGAAAATTGTTCTTTTTCCTGTTTCTGTTTATGTTGTTTACCTCATTGGAACCATTTTTACTCACGATATTACACTCGCTGTTTATGAATTGAAAAAAACAATTTTTTGGGTGGTGGTTCCCCTGGCAATAGCTATCTCACCAAAACTTCCGGCAAAAAAGTTATATACAGTCCTGCTTGTATTTATTTTAGCTGTGGTTGTTTCCAGCCTTGTTTCCCTGACCCGGTATTTGCTGCATGATTATCTGCAAATCGATGGTTTTCGTTCACTGAGCATGATTTCCCATATCAGGTTTTCTTTCCAGGTTATCCTATCTCTGATCATTCTTTCCTGGTTTTATTTTAAACCAATTCCTGTAGCCATAAACAAAATGGTTTTCCTGGCTGCCTTCATCTGGCTTATGGTTTTCCTTTTGCTACTGAAATCACTTCTGGGTATCATCGCATTTTTTTGTACCCTCATTACAGGCCTCATCCTGTTTATTGTAAGGCTAAAAAGCAGGAAATGGCAAATGACTTATACTGCCGTATTGCTTTTTATAGCTTTTTTACCCGTTTACATGGTTGCCAAAGTTGTTGCTGATTTTTATGATTTTAAGGAAGTAGATCCGTTATCAATAGAAAGCAAAACCATATCAGGCAATTATTATTCTCACAATTTCGAGGAAGGTTCACGTGAAAATGGCCACCTGATCTATGTTTACATTTGCGATGATGAACTCAGGCACGAGTGGAATAAGCGCAGCGATTTAAAATATGATGATCTTCTCAACGGATACCCTCTCAGCAGTACACTGATCCGGTTTATGACAAGCAGGGGGCTCAGAAAAGACAGTGCGGGGATAAGCAGCCTGTCGGAAGGGGAAATCAAACTGATAGAATCAGGGGTCACCAATTATAAATTTGCAGATCAGCATTTTTCAGTTTACCCGCGCATTTATGAAACCGTATGGGAACTCGACAACTATTTCAGGACAGGTGATCCCAATTACAAAACCGTTGCACAGCGGCTGGAATATTTTAAAGCATCTATGTATATTATCCGCCACAATCCAATTTTTGGAATCGGAACAGGCAACTGGGAAATAAAATACAATGAAGCTTACGATCTGATGGAATCAAAGCTCCTGAAGGAAAACAGGGCTTCTTCCCATAACCAGTATGTTAATTACCTTGTAAAGTTTGGTTTTGCAGGAACATTGTGGATCATAATTGCCGTGCTCTTTCCGGTAATTGTTTTAAATAACCGAAAAAACTATATATTCATTCTTTTTTTAATAGCAATTGCATTTGTCAATTTTGGTGATGCCAATCTTGAAACCCACATGGGGCTGTCTTTTTTTACTTTTTTTTATTCTCTTTTTTTATTCAATTCTACCGAAGAGATGAAGAAACCACTTCCATCTTCCAGATAAGGGATTTAACCTAAAGGCAATAATTGATTGTTCTTACGAACAATTTAAATTTTTCATTGTTTTCGTAGGTACAATTAAAAAAAGGACAAAAAGATATGAAAAAAAGAAACTTGATCTCCGCATTTGGAATGATGTTGTTGATGATTATCCTGTCAGGCACAATTGCTTCAGGTCAGCAAAATTTTAAAGGACATGAGTTCCCCAAACTGGGTTATGACTACAATGCCCTGGAACCTTACATTGATGCACAGACTATGGAAATCCATTATTCAAAGCATCACCGGGCCTATTATGATAATTTCATGAAAGCTGCAAAAGATTCAAAATTGGCACAAACTCCACTTGAAAAGATATTTGAGACCATTAGCAAAGAATCGGCTGCAGTCAGGAATAACGCAGGGGGGTTTTATAACCATAACCTTTTCTGGGAAATTATGACACCGAAGCAAGGAGAAATTCCTGCAGGTTTACGTCAGGCCATTGAAAAGGAATTTGATTCACTTGATGCATTTAAAAAGAAATTCGGTGAAGCAGCTACAGGCCGTTTTGGCAGTGGCTGGGCATGGCTGATTGTTGATGGTAAGGGTAACCTGAAAATTACATCAACTCCAAATCAGGATAATCCCCTAATGGATGTTGCCGAGGAAAAAGGTACACCTGTATTGGGCCTGGATGTATGGGAACATGCATATTATCTTAAATATCAAAACAAAAGGGCGGAATACATTGATAACTTCTGGAACGTAGTGAATTGGCAGGCTGTAAATGACAGGTACCAGAAAGCAAAACGTTAGAAAATAAAATTGGTACATACGCGGCAGCTCATTATTTTTGAAGGATAATTCAAAATAATGAGCTGCCGTTTTGTATTTATAGGTGCAGGAAATCTGGCAACCAGATTGTCCATCGGGTTTAAGAAAAAAGGATTTATTATTGAACAGGTATACAGCCGGACAGAATCTTCAGCAAAAGCACTGGCCATGCAGGTAAATGCAAAATTTACTTCAGAACCGGGTCATGTTGTGAAAGGTGCTGATGTTTACTTTGTTGCCTTAAAAGATTCAGTCATACATGAAGTTTTACCTTTGATTGATTTTAATAACAGCCTGGTTGTTCATTGTTCCGGGAGTCTTCCATTATCTGAACTTGAAAGTTATTCAGTCAATACAGGTGTATTTTATCCATTACAAACATTCTCTAAAAACAGAAGCATCAATTTTGATAAGATTCCGGTTTTTATAGAATCAAAGTCTGAAATGAACTTATCTGTATTGAGTAGGTTGGCAGGTAAAATATCCAGTCATGTTATGGAACTCGAATCAGAAAAAAGAGTTCATTTACATATAGCGGCAGTTTTTGCATGCAATTTTGTGAATCATATGTATACTATAGCTTCTGATATACTAAAAGCTCAGGATATAGGTTTTGAGGTGTTGCAGCCATTAATTTTGGAAACTGCATTGAAAGCAGGGGAGATGCAACCGCTGAAGGCCCAGACGGGTCCGGCATTGCGATATGATCAACAGATCATTGGAACCCATATTGAAAAGCTTCAGGCGTTTTCTGATCTGAAGGAAGTGTATGAAATGATTTCAAAGAGTATATATAAGTATCATGAAAAGTAATGTATATGTCATTTTTCAAAGAAGAACTTAAGAATGTTAAGGCATTTGTTTTTGATCTGGATGGCGTGCTGTCGCGAGATACTTCAGAACTGAATCAACAGGGGGAACCTGTCAGGACAGCAAATGTAAAAGATGGCTATGCCATTAAAAATGCCATTGTTCTGGGATATCCTGTGGCTGTAATTACGGGAAGTAATATCGACAGTATCAGGCTCCGGTATGACAGGTTGGGTGTGGAGCATTATTATCAGAACATCCAGGACAAGGTGGCTTCATTAAATGATTTTCTGCTTAAAACTGGCATTTCTGCTGAGGAAGTTTTATTTATGGGTGATGACCTGGTTGATTATCACGTGATGTTAAAAACTGGAGTTCCTGTTTGTCCAAAGGATGCAGTTGCTGAAATTAAACGTATTTCGAAATATATTTCTTCCAAAAAGGGGGGAGAAGGGTGTGTCAGAGATGTTATTGAACAAACACTTCGTGCTCAGAATAAATGGTTTTCAGAAGAAATGCCTGTAAAAAAAGCTTTTTGAATGAACTGGTTTCCGGATTATAATTATATACTTGCTTCTAAATCTCCAAGGCGTCAACAATTGCTCCAGTCTCTTGGAATACCGTTTGAGGTTAGGGTGAAGGAAACGGATGAAATTTATCCTGAAGGAATGGATCGGAATGAAATACCGGTTTACTTGGCAAAATTAAAAGCTCATGCCTTCCTGGCTGAACTGAAAGAAAAAGATTTGCTTATCACAGCTGATACCATTGTTGTTTTGGGAAATGATGTAATTGGAAAACCGGAAGATCAACAAGATGCAAAACGCATGCTTGAACGGCTGAGTGGAAAGGAGCATCAGGTAATTTCAGGTGTTTGCCTTACTTCTGTTCATCGTGAAATTGCCTTTTTTGCTGTTTCAAATGTTCGTTTTAAAAAGTTAATCGTTGATGAAATAGATTTTTATATATCCCATTTTAAGCCATTTGATAAAGCCGGAGCATATGGCATTCAGGAATGGATTGGATATATAGGAATAACTCATATAGAAGGTTCCTTTTACAATGTTATGGGGTTGCCGGTTCAACGGCTTTACGAAGAAATCAGGCGGTTCTGAGATTTTACTGGTAAGGATGCTACTTTTTATTTTCTTTTCCTGATTACCGCAAAAACCTTTCACAGATTATTCGTAAATTGATATATAAAACCAATAATTATAATGCTATGAATAGTAACTTAAAATTATTTGTAGTCATTTTTCTTGCTTTTATCACAATCGGTGGATGTACAAAGAAAAGGGATGATGTGAAAGTTGGTTTTTTAATGCATGCACTGGATAAAGAAAGGTGGGAAAATGACAGAGACTTTTTTGTAAAAAAAGTTGAGGAACTTGGAGGAACTGTTGAAGTACGCATCGCTGACAACAATCAGGAAACACAGTTAAAGCAAGCACAGGAACTGATCGCAAACGGTGTTGATGTTCTGGTAGTCGTGCCGGTTGACCAATTTGCCGCTGCACAAATTGTAGATAATGCCCATGCCAAAGATGTTAAAGTAATTTCGTATGACAGGTTAATAAAGAACTGTATGCTCGATTATTACGTTTCAACAGACAATGTGGAGATTGGTAAACTACAGGCAGAATATCTTACCACAATCCAGCCGGTAGGCAGTTATGCCCTCATCGGAGGAGCTATGAACGACAACAACAGCCAGTTTTTATACCTGGGCCAGATGAACGTGCTGCAACCCCTGGTAGAAAAAGGAGATGTAAAAATTGTTTATAGTGTTTTTACGAATCGATGGGAAGAAGAAGAAGGATATAATCATACCAAAACATTGCTGAACGAAAAGATGGATTTTGATGCTGTTTTAGCCGGCAATGATGCAATTGCATATGGTGTGGTTAGAGCACTTCGCGAAGCTGGGAAAGAAAATCAGGTGTTGGTTGCAGGTATGGACGCCGATCTGAAGAATCTCAGGGAAATTATTTCAGGAAACCAGACCTGTACTATTTATAAGCCTTATGAAAAAATGGCTTCAACTGCTGCCGAATTGGCTATGGCATTGGGAAACACAGGAGAATGCGAAAGATCCTATCAGACTGTCAGTAATGGTGCATGTTTGGTTCCTACGGTATTCCATGATGGGATGATCGTTAACAGGGAAAATTTAAAGCTGACAGTCATTTCTGAAGGTTATCAGAAGGAAGAGGAAGTTTACAAAACACCCATTGCCGGAAAATGAGCATTTAATTCTCAGGAAGAATAATGTTTTTTACCGGCTTTGTAAAATCCTACAGCAATTAAAAGGTAAAAGACCAGTGTTAGCAATGCAAAGAAATTGAGTGTTTTGATTAAAAAGTCCCTGGAATAAGAAAGAAGAAAATTGAACAGGATATAAAAAAAGAAATTACCTGAATAGTAGATCAGAACCGCTGAATTGATCCATATAATAGATGACTCTGAAAGAATTTGAATTTTTCCTTCCTTCATGATTTGGGCATATAACAGAATCGAAAATGATACAAGTATAAGTGCACTTACTGATCCAGGAATGCTCGGGTAGACAAGATAGCTTTGAAAAAAAAGAATATTGATAACAGAAAATACAGCGTAAAAGGTAATAATTCCGGTTAAAATTTTGTTGCTGATGAAACCTTTTAGCTCATGGTAATAAAATAATGCAACAAAAAAGAAGGATACAACAATATAAAAATGGCCAAGAGGCATGTTGTTCTTGACTTCAAGGAATTTTCTTAATATTTTGCTTGTAATTTCAGTAATGGTTCCAAAAACGATAAACCAATATATAAGCCTGTGGCTTTTATTTAAGTATTTGTAATAAATGCTTCCTGCTATAAGTGGTAAGAAAATAATATACCACACATATTTATTGAGCATCATTTATCTGAGTTGTAAACGCTTGATTCATCGCAGGTGGGAGGACATGGATCGGTAAAATCAAATACAAGCGACTGATCACCCGCTTCTCTTTTTTCTTTTACATCAGGATAAATTAATGTATGCATAGTTTTTGAAATCCCAAAACTGATCTGGGCCACTTCCTTACTCTGCATGGTGAAAATCTCATGCAGTTCAAATTTATTAAGCAAAAAGGCCTTGGGATATATATACTTCCTAAACCTCGCCAGAGGATTTTCACTATCAAGTTCTCCTGCTCTCCATTGCTTGTACCTCTTTAAATTCGCAATGACTTCGCTTGTACGGTAAGAATAATTTTGATTAATGGCTTCAAGTTTATATACAGGATTTTCATAATCCCTGAATACATCACCACTTCCCATAAGAAATGCAGAAACTGCATATGCACAAAGAATAAAGTTGTCACCATTTTTCTCAGGTTCCAGGCCAAGATAAATTCTTAACCTGTTTTCATCACCTGAAAGTATTTTGTAAGTTTCTTTTTGAATTACTATAGGTGGTACAAACAGATTAAAAGTCAGTTTTTCTTCTTCCTGCAGGTTTAGATTCCAGTTTTCAGCCTGTTCCGGGGGAATTTGATTACGTTTAAGTGGCACACTCATATGATTTTATGCATTCTATGGTTTTTATTAAAAACAAATTTGCAATAATTTTTCTGATTTATAAAATAATAGTCTGTCATTTTAATGAACTACCATAAAGGGAGCTTTGCGTTTTAAATAAAATTAGAAAGCCAGGGGTGTGAAAACAGGTGTCCAAACGCATATAAATTTCGAGCGGATTTAAAAATAAAGGATGTGCAGATTCCCATATATGAATAATTAATGATAAACACTTATCTTTTTCTTTTTCATTAATTCTGACTAATTTTGTGGCGAACTTTGATGTTTGGAATGGGCAGAATATTAGCAATTGATTATGGGAATAAACGTGTTGGTTTAGCCGTGTCTGACCCCCAGCAGATTATAGCCGGAAAGCTTGATACTGTTGCCACACATACTATCTGGGATTTTCTGCAGGAATATTTCCAAAAAGAACAGGTTGATGAAGTCGTGGTAGGTTATCCACTTCAACTGAACAACACCGCTTCCGAAGCTGTTGTTTATATCAATCCATTTTTAAGGAAATTTAAAATGATATATCCTGATTTAAAACTGGAACTTATTGATGAAAGATTCACTTCAAGGCTGGCTGCAATGACTATGTTGGAGGGTGGTTTGAAGAAAAAGGACAGACAGAATAAAGGAATGGTTGATGCCATCAGTGCCACTATCATTCTTCAAAGTTATATGGAACGAAAGAGAAACACTTTATAGGCTGGAAGATTTGGTTATTTGAATTTAGTATTATTATGATTTACCCTGTTACAGTATACGGAGATCCACTGTTAAGAAAAAGAGCAATACCTGTTGATAAAGATATGGAAGGGCTTGATGAAATCATCGGAAACATGTGGGAGACTATGTATCATTCTGATGGAGTTGGTCTTGCCGCCCCACAGGTAGGATTGTCACTACGGCTTTTTGTTGTGGATGCCACTTCAGGTGCAGATGAAGAGCCAGAACTTAAAGATTTTAAGAAAGTTTTCATTAATCCAGAGGTTGTAGATATTACCGGAGAGGAATGGATCATGAATGAAGGATGTCTCAGCCTACCTGAAATCAGGGAAGATGTGAAGCGGCCTGATACGGTTAAACTGAGATATCAGGACGAGAATTTTGTGCCACATGAAGAAGTATTCACTGGTTATGCAGGCAGAATTATTCAACATGAGTACGATCATCTTGAAGGTAAGCTTTTTATCGATTATTTATCGCCATTGAGAAAACGGTTGCTAAAGGCAAAACTACATAACATTGCTTCAGGAAAAGTTCAACCCCATTACCGTATAAAAGCACCTTTAAAATCTGTGTAACCTTTTGTACATATGTTTCGTTTCAGACCAATAGTATTGGTTTCTGAAACACATGATAAACATTTTTCACAGGATACCATTTCTGCGACTTCTATTGGCTCTGGCAACAGGTATTTTATTAGGCACTGTTATAAAGACAGGTGCTTTTTATATACTATTGATTTTAGCTGGAATTACTGGCCTATTATTATTGCTGAACCATCATTACACTTATGGGCTTTCCTTAATATTCGGTTTAATAGTACATATTGCTCTGATATTATGCGGTATCCTTGTTTTTAATCTTTATAATACGAAACCTGAATTTTTTACTGAGGGAAAATTTCTGGCTATTGTAACTGAGAGAATGGTGGAGAAGCCAAATTCTTTTCAGACAATACTTGAAATACGTGTTTTCTCGAAAAATGATTCTGTATTTAAGACGAAGGAAAAAATCATTGCCTCATTTGGAAAAGATGAACAATCAAAATCACTGATGCCCGGTCATGCTGTGTGTTTTGAAGGATCTCCCAAAATCATTCAAAATTATGGCAATCCGTTTGAATTTGATTATGCAGGTTACATGTCCAGGCAAAGGATTTACAGACAGGTTTATATACCTGCTGAATCATGGGATACAAGTCAGTCCGGAATTCCTCAAGGGTTTACAATTTATGCAGAAAAAATCCGCGGCTTTCTGCTTGATATTTATGAAAAGGGCGATTTTGATGAAAATTCACTCAGTGTTCTATCTGCATTAACACTTGGATACAAAAAAGGACTGGATCCGGAAATAAAACGTGTATTTGCATCAGCTGGCGTCATGCATGTTCTTGCTGTTTCAGGGCTTCATACAGGAATCGTTTTTTTGATAGTCTCTTTTTTATTCGGGTTTATTAAAAAGACGCGCTTTGGAACATTTGCTTTTGTTCTGCTTGTAATTATAATATTATGGGGGTTCGCGTATCTTACAGGACTTTCACCATCGGTTAAAAGAGCAGCCACCATGTTTAGTTTTGTTATTATAGGTCAAAATCTAAAGCGACAAACGAATACATATAATATGTTGGCGTCTTCAGCCTTTTTTCTTCTTCTTTTAAATCCGAATGTTCTTTTTGATGCAGGGTTTCAGCTGTCCTATGCTGCCGTTTTCGGAATCGTCTTTTTACAGCCCCGCCTCGGGAAATTGCTGGTGGTCCGGTCAAAATTCCTGCAATATTTCTGGGCGCTTTTTACTGTTTCTATTGCAGCTCAGATTGCCACTTTCCCATTAATTGTTTTTTATTTTAATCAGGTTCCTTTGTACTTCTGGATTTCGAATTTGGTTATCATTCCTGCGGTATCCATACTCATTCCGCTTGGGATATTCATGCTTGTCTTTAACTGGATACCATTTTTATTTTCTTTTTTGTCTTTTTTAGCCGGATTTATTTTGAAAAACCTGGTTTTATTTTTGGAATTCATTGAATGGCTACCCACATCCGTTATTAAAATGCATTTTTCCGGAATTGAGATTTTTGTGGTAGCCATCTTAATGGTTTTAATGTTCTGTTTCATTGAAATGAGGCAAAAATGGCAGTTTAAGGGAATGGTTATATTGTTGGTTATTTTATTTGCATTTTCATCCGGTAAAAACGTAATTCGATCTCAAAAGGAAATAATAATTTACAATTCTGCATCCAATCCAGTTGTACATCTTGTAGCCGGAAAATACAATTATATAGTTTCAGAGGAATTACTTCTTCAGAACAATCCGATTCATACTTTAATTGCAAATACGGTTGTACATCTTAAGTTGGAATCGCCGGTTTATCTTACCAGCATTGAACAGTATGAAGATGCAAATCTTTTGCTAAAGGAGGGCTATCTTTTTTTTCATGACAGACTCATCATTCTAAGCTCCAATGATAAAAAGGACCATATCCCTTACTACCCTTATATTCTGGTATGGCACCCGGGTAAATATAAAGAATGTTTAAAAATTTGTACAATGAACCAGGTACAGAGAAATACCGGTGTAATTCAATATCATCTCATTAGGAATGGGGCTTATAGAGAAAAACTTACTCTATAGTAATATTACATTAAAAAGAGCCTGTTTTTTTCGAAATAGCTAAATTTATGCTGATAAATCAAACGGTATTATTTTACTTTGCAGCGTATTTTAAAAAAAGGATACAGAAATGAAAGTGGTAATTGCAGGTGCAGGCGAAGTGGGGACGCATCTGGCCCGTATGTTGAGCAATGAAGATCATGATATTGTACTTCTGGACGATTCTCCGGAAAAGCTTTTTAAAATTAATGGTGAAGTAGATCTGATGACTGTTACAGGTTCGGCTCATTCTTTTCAGGATTTAAAACAGACCGGACTGGCAAAAGCTGATCTGTTTATTGCAGTTACACCTTCAGAGGAACGAAATGTTCTGGCCTGTTCCATGGCATCCTATCTTGGTGTGGGGCGAACGATCGCAAGGATAAACAATTCTGAATATCTTATGCCCCGTTACAGGTCTAAACTCAACAATCTTGGAATTAATGAGCTGATATATCCTGAAAGTCTTGCTGCAAAAGAAGTTGTTGCTTCTATAAAACAAACCGGCACCCGTCAGCTGATTGAGTTCTCTAATGGCAAGCTTATATTAATGGGTATAAAAGTCCGTGATGATGCCCCCATTCTGAATAGACCATTTGAAAAACTTGCTCTTGAGAATGAGCAAATAGTTGTTGTTGCCATCAACCGCGATAATAAAACCATCATTCCCAACGGGCATGATTTTCTGATTAGTGGAGACATTGTTTTTTTTATTACTTCCCGGATGGAACAGCAAAGGGTTTTTGAACTGACAGCCAAAAAACCTTTCGAGGTGAAGAATATAATGTTTTTGGGAGGTAGCCGGATTGCACAAAAATCTATCGAAAAGCTGGGAGATCAATACCGGATCAAGGTTATTGAGGAGAATATAGAAAAGTGCCAGTTAATTGCGGGGAAACATGGGAATGCTCTTGTGATTAATGGCGATTGCAGAAATTTAAAATTACTGCAGGATGAAGGACTGGAAAAAATGGATGCTGTTGTTGCCACAACAGGAAATTCTGAAACCAATATTCTTGGCTGCCATCTGGCAAAGAATCTTGGTGTAAGGAGAACAATTGCTGAAGTTGAAAATCTGGCCTTTATGGGTTTGGCAGAAAATATGAACATTGGCAGTATCGTAAATAAAAAATTGATCGCCGCCAGTTACATTTACCGGTTCACTCTGAATGCAGCTATTTCAAAGGTTAAATGCCTGACAGCTTCTGATGCCGAAGTTTTTGAATTTATTGCAAAAGCTGATGCACGTATTACTCAAAAACCTGTTAAAGATCTGGGGTTTCCTGATGAAGCTAAGATTGGAGGTATTATCCGCGGAGAGGAGGGCTATATTGTCAATGGCAATTCACAGGTTCAGGAGGGAGATAAGGTGGTTGTATTTACATTGCCTTCCGGGATCAAAAAGCTGGAGAAGTTCTTCAAGTAATCAGTAAGCCACTATGCGGTAAATCATGAACTTCAGAATAATTTTACGGGTATTGGGTTTTTTGCTTCTTGTAGAGGGGGTTGCCATGTTATGGGCATTTTTTGTCGCCTTCATCTATAAAGAATATGATCAGCTGGCATTTATTATTTCCTCAGGAACGAGTGTTTTACTGGGAGGAAGCCTTGTTTTCTTTAACCGGAAAATCAAAACCGATATTGGGCGGCATGAGGGTTATATTATTGTCTCGATGGTTTGGATAGTTTTTTCTTTTTTTGGAAGTTTACCCTATGTCATCAGTGGTGCAATACCCGATATTACAAATGCATTTTTTGAAACAATGTCAGGATTCACAACCACCGGCTCTACTGTTGTGACAGATATTGAGTCGCTTCCGCATGGTATACTTTTCTGGAGAAGTATCACTCAATGGTTGGGAGGAATGGGAATTATTGTATTATCCCTGGCCATTTTACCGGTTTTTGGCATAGGTGGCATGCAGCTGTTTATGGCAGAGGTTCCCGGCCCTACACCTGACAGGATCAGTCCACGTATCAGGCAAACAGCCAAAACTCTGTGGGGGATTTATATTATTTTTACTGTTACCGAAATGTTTCTGTTGTGGATTGCTGGTATGGAAATTTTTGATGCTATTTGTCACTCTTTTACAACAATGGCATCTGGCGGTTTTTCTACAAAGCAGGCAAGTATAGCTTATTGGTCATCTCCGGCAATAGAATACATCATTGTTGTTTTTATGTTCCTGGCAGGAACTAATTTTACGCTGTCCTACCTTGCTATCAAGGGAAAGTTCAACCGGGTTATTAAGGATGAAGAGTTCAAATATTATTATCTGTTCATCAGTGGTTTTACAGTGGTTATTTTTGCAGGCTTATTTTTCACAACAGACCTGACAGTAGAGAGTGCATTCCGGGATTCACTGTTCCAGGTGGTTTCAATTATTACTACCACGGGATTTGGGACAGCTGATTATTTAACATGGAGTCCAATCTTAACCGTACTGATATTTTCCCTTTTCTTTTTTGGTGGTTCAGCCGGATCTACAGGTGGTAGCATAAAAATCATGAGGATTGTGCTCTTGTTAAAAAACAGTTATTATGAGCTGAGAAGGATCGTGCATCCACATGCTGTTATACCAGTAAAGTTTAACAACCATTCTGTGGATGCAAAGATTATAACAAATGTCCTGGCTTTTTTTATGTTCTATTTTGCAATTTTTGCAGCCGGTACTATTTTATATTCACTTGTGGAACCTGATCTTGAATCGGCAATGGGAGCAGTAGCTTCAAGTTTGGGAAACGTAGGTCCGGGACTGGGAAATGTTGGTCCAGCAGAAACTTTTGTGCATGTGCATCCTGCAGGGAAGTGGTTTTTGTCATTTCTTATGTTACTGGGACGATTGGAACTTTTTACTGTCCTTATCCTGTTTTCTCCTGCTTTCTGGAAGGAATAGGTTAATAGATCAATTTTCCTTTTCCTTCTCTGATTATTTCAAGTTCATCTTTAGTGCAGTCTATAACAGTTGAAGGTACCAGTTCGCCATAACCCCCGTCAATGATGATGTCAGCAAAATCATGGTACTTTTCATATATCAATTCAGGATCAGTTGTGTATTCAAGAATTTCATCTTCATCATAAATCGAGGTTGAAAGGATAGGGTTGCCCAGTTCATAAACAATTTCACGGATGATGTTATTATCGGGAACCCTGATGCCCACGGTTTTCTTTTTCCCCTTAAAATAACGTGGTACGTTGTTGTTGGCTTCAAGTATAAATGTGAAAGGACCGGGCAGATTCTTCTTCATCAGTTTAAAAACTGAATTGGGAATGGGTTTGGTGTAATCTGAAATGTGGCTTAAATCACTGCAAATAAAAGAAAAATTTGCCTTTTCAATTTGTATTCCTTTAAACCTGGTAACCTTTTCAACTGCTTTCTGATTGGTAATGTCACAACCCATTCCATAAACGGTATCCGTTGGATAAATGATAACTCCTCCTTCACGGAGAATATCCACTACTTTACGGACATCCCGTGGATTGGGATTTTCATTGTATATACGCAGTAACATTTTTTTAATATAATCTGCTAAATTACAACTTTCATTACACTTTAAGTAATTATGTGCAATTTTGGTTCATGAAAACTGATTTAATACTTACTGCTGATGGTTCCCCTACACTTTATGTTTCCGGTATGAAGGAACAGTATCATTCGGTCAATGGTGCTGTAACTGAATCGAAATATGTTTATGCAGGGATGGGCTATTCATTTCATCCTTCAATAAATCCTGTAATATTTGAAGTTGGGTTTGGCACAGGATTAAATTGTCTGGTTACGGCAGTGTATGCAGAAGAAACTGCCAGGCGAACGTTTTACACCGCCATAGAAAAATATCCTTTAGACATCGATGTTGTTGAGAAACTGAATTATGGTGTATTTTTTCCGGGGAGAGGATCAGAAATATATAAAGCAATTCACGAGGTTCCATGGGGAGTGGAGGTACAAATAACCCCCTTCTTCAGGCTATTGAAAATTAAGGATGATTTAACCCGGACCGGATGGAATTTACCCACATTTTGCGACGTTATTTATTTTGATGCCTTTGGTCCGGATAAACAACCGGACATGTGGTCTGAAATGATTTTTAAGAGTTTATATTCATTCACATCACCGGGAGGAATTCTTGTTACTTACAGTGCAAAAGGTGAAGTTCGCAGAAGAATGTTATCAGCAGGTTTTTCAACAGAAAAATTACCCGGGCCTCCTGGTAAAAAAGAGATGTTACGGGGAATAAAATAAAAGCATAAAGCTTGTTACCAAAAAATTACCTTATCTTCGCACCTTTTAAAGAAAAGAAATATGGCAGAAATAAAATTAACCGGGGAGTTGGAAAAATTCAGTTATGCCCTGGGAATGAGTATTGCTTCCAATTTAATAAAATCAGGAGTTGAAACCATTCATCCTGAGGCATTTCTTGCAGCCATTAATGATACATTTATTGGTGAAATGCCAAAGCTGTTGCCAGATGAAGCAAACAGGGTTCTTGAAGACTTCATGAAAAATATAAATAACGGTAAAGCAAACAAAAACAAAGAAGCAGGAGCGGAGTTTCTGGCCCGGAACAAGGAAAAGGAAGGGGTTGTAGAACTTCCCAGCGGACTTCAGTATAAAGTTATTTTCCCGGGTAATGGAAATGTTCCTGAGCTGACAGATGAAGTTCAATGTCATTACCATGGAACTTTGATTGACGGAACGGTTTTCGACAGTTCGGTAGAAAGAGGTCAGCCAGCCATATTTCCTGTAAATGCAGTCATCCAGGGATGGGTGGAGGCTCTTCAGATGATGCGTGTGGGTTCTAAGTGGCAGTTGTTTATACCCTCAGATCTTGCTTATGGCAACCAAGGTGCGGGAGATGTCATTGCGCCTGATTCTACTCTTATTTTTGAAGTTGAATTATTAAAAATCATTTAAATAATTTTTTAATTTATGAAAAACAGTATTCTTTTAGTACCAATTGTTTTTTTATTAATCATTGGTATGAGTTGTGGCCAGTCGGGGTCGGTAAAAAATGTTGATTTAAAAACAAAATCTGATTCAGCAGGCTATGCAATTGGAATTTTAGTCGGTACAAATAATAAGCAGCAGATTGAAAACGCCCCTGGTGGTGACCAGATCAATCTTGAAGCAATGGCTGCTGCATTTCATGCAGCAGCGATGGGTGAAGAAGCAAAAATGACTGTCGAGGAAGCTGACAAAATCATTCGTGAATTCTTTGAAGGTGAAGGAGAAAAAGAAGGCCAGCGTAACCTTGAAGAAGGCAATGCTTTTCTCGAACAAAATAAGAGCCGTGAGGGAATTCAAACTACCCCAAGTGGTTTACAGTATGAAGTTATCCAGGAAGGAAATGGACCAAAACCAACAGCCGAAGACCAGGTTAGAGTTCATTATCAGGGTACATTAACTGATGGAACTGTTTTTGACAGCTCTATTGAGCGTGGTCAGCCTGCAGTTTTTGGAGTGAACCAGGTCATTCCCGGTTGGACTGAAGCCCTGCAACTGATGCCTGTAGGCTCAAAATGGAAGATATACATTCCTTCCGACCTGGCTTACGGACCTCGTGGCGCCGGTGCTGATATAGGCCCGAATTCGGTTCTGGTTTTTGAAGTGGAACTTCTGGAAATTGTAAAATAAAAAACGTTCATAATATTTTGATAAAAACCCTTTGCCTTTTTTGATGCAAAGGGTTTCTTTTTTTATTTTCGCTTTATGAGTTTACAGATAAAAGGAATAATACAGCAGATACTTAAACCTGAATCAGGAGTAAGTCGAGCAGGAAAGGATTGGAAAAAGCAGGAGTTCATTCTCGAATCTAATGAACAGTTTCCTAAAAAAATATGCTTTTCTATTTTAAACGATAAATTATCGTTGCTCGAAAAAGTTAAGCAGGGCGATGAGGTGGAAGTTTTTTTCAACCTTGAATCCAGAGATTACAATGGCAAATGGTACCACAATATCAACGTCTGGAAACTGGAAAAGGTATCAGGTGATCAGAAACAGCCAGATCCGCTTCCGGAATACAGACTGGAAGATATACCTCCTGAACCTGCCGGTCAGGATTATGATGATTTGCCATTCTAAGCTGAAGTTAAAAATCTCAATAAGAATCCGATGAGCTTTTCAAGAAGGAATTTTTTAAGACGTTCAGTTGCCGGGGCAGCTGCTGTTGCCTCTATACCTGCCATTGTATCTGGTTGTGTTTCTTCAGGGTCAAAATCTTCATCAAACAGATACACTCTCCTAGGGAAAGGCCATACGGTGCTTTTTCAGGGTGATTCAATTACAGATGCCGGCAGGGAAAAGGAACGGGAGTTGCCAAATAATACTCGTTCACTTGGTTCAGGGTATGCATTTTTGGCAGCATCCAGGTTGATGAATGAACTGCCTGAAAAGGAATTGGTTATTTATAACCGTGGCATCAGCGGGAATAAAGTTTATCAGCTTGCTGAACGATGGGAAAAAGATTGTCTTTCCCTGAATCCCAATCTGCTTAGCATCCTGATAGGAGTAAATGACTACTGGCATATGCGAAATGGAAATTACGACGGTACTGTGCAGGTTTATGAAAATGATTTCAGATCGCTGCTTCAGCTGACAAAAGAAAAACTTCCGGAAGTAACATTGGTTATTTGTCAGCCTTTTGCTGTACAGAATACTTCTGCTGTTGATGAAACATGGGTTACACCTATGAAGGAATATCAGGCTGCTGCCAGAAAGATGGCAGATGAGTTTGATGCCATATGGGTTCCCTTCCAGGAAGTTTTTGATGAAGCCATAAAACATGCACCGGCTACTTACTGGACAGCTGATGGGGTCCATCCATCAATGGCTGGTGCTCAACTCATGGCTGAAGCCTGGTTGAAATCCGTTGAATAAAAATAAGAAGGGATAATACCTGATCAGGTCAGGTTATATCCATCATGATAACCAGGATGCATCCATGGAAGGTTCCGGCTCCGGTAGAAAGGTGCAAGATCGGCCCTGAGTTTATCCATTTCATTTTTGTTAAATGGCTTAAAATTCTGAACGATTTCCAAATTTTTATTCAAGACATCCAGGCTATCCATACCTATAACAGCTGCAGTGACTCCTTCCAGGCTTAGTGCATATTTCACCAGATCATCCGGATTAAGTGACCCGACTGTTTCACGCGGTCTGATAACTTTCATCGCCAGTACACCCATACCTTTCTGAGATGCAAACGGAACTGGTTGTTCCTCGAATGGTTGTTTTCCGCTTTCCTGATGATTCAGTGCGATCAGCATGGTATCAAAATCATACATTTCGGCTGCAAGTTTCATTGCAGCAGCAGAAGTATGCCCGGTAAATCCAATGTGACGTATAACTCCTTCTTCCTGAAATTTTTTCAGAACAGGAAATACACCATCTTTATCACCAAAATGTTTTACCTCCTCCTCATTATTTACACTGTGTATCTGGTACAGATCGATGTAATCCGTCTGCAGCCGCTTCAGACTGGTTTCTATCGTCCTTTTTGCATCTTCACCATTACGCTGTTCCACCTTGGAGGAAAGAAATACCCTGTCGCGTACATTTTTCAGAATGATTCCGATCCGTTCCTCGCTCCATTGTTTTTCACTTCCGTATGAAGCTGCGGTATCCCAGTAATATAATCCATTATTCAATCCTGTTTCCAGAATTTCAAGGCCCTTGTCTGAATCAATTGCCATAAACCGGCTGCCTAGTCCCATAACCAAACGTGGAATACGCACACCTGTTTTTCCAAGTATGGCAGTGGGGATATTTTTAGCATCATATGCTGGTGATGTACATGATGCTACAGGAACAATAAATGCTCCTGCCGCAACTGCACCTGTAGTTTGAATAAACTCTCTGCGGGTGAATACTTTGTTTTTCATTTGCTTCAAATAATGAATAATAACAATGGCTAATTTACAACCATTTCTTAATTGTTACAATGCCAGATTCAGATTATTGAGTTTATTATTAATAAATTCCATCTCACCTGATGTAATCTCAATTTTTGATGCAGCCAGGTTCTCAAGTACCTGTTGCCTGTTTCTTGCACCAACAAGGACACATGTAATACCCGGTTGTTCAAGGGTCCACCTTATTACTAGCTGCGCCAGCGTAGAATTTTTCTGGTCTGCCACAGGTTTGATTTCTGTCAGGAACTGATTGATTTCAGAAAGATTGGGTTCCTTGAAATATCCATTCTCAGGGCGGTGATCTCCTTCGTTGAACTTATAATCTCTGGTAATTTTACCGCTCAGTAATCCACGTTGCAGGGGGCTGTATACAAGAATGGCTTTGTTGTTGTCACGGCACCAGGGTATGAGGGATTTTTCGATATCCCGCTTAACCATGCTGTAGGGAACCTGGTTTGATACCAGGTTGAAATAATTAACAGCCTCTGCCATTTGTTCAAATGAATAATTGCTTACACCTCCGGCCCTGATTTTACCTTGTGTCTTTAAAATTTCAAGCGCCTCCATTGTTTCTTCAACCGGAGTATGGGTATCGGGCCAGTGTTGCTGGTAAAGATCAATGTAGTGGGTTCCCAGCCGCCTAAGTGAGTTTTCACACTCCCTGATGATGCTTTCCTTTCCTCCATGCCTGTATATGGAAAGTTCCTTTCCTGTATTATCTTTTGTCTTTTCAAAATGAAGATTGGAAGTTTTGGTATCCCATCTTAATCCAAATTTGGTAAGTATCTGTACCTTTTCCCGCTTTCCCTTAACTGCTTTTCCTGTCCATTCCTCACTTTGCCCGAAACCATATACAGGAGCGGTATCAATGGTGGTCATTCCATGATCGATGGCTGCTTCGATGGCATCAACAGATTCTTTTTCATTACTTCCTCCCCAGAACCATCCTCCTATAGCCCAGGCTCCAAATGCCAGTTGAGTGATTGATATGCCACCTTCTCCCAGTGTAATTTTTTTCATAGGAATCTTTTTAACTAATGGAACTCCAGTCGAAGTCAGTTTGTTTGGCCCTGATATTTTCAAACAATACCTGGTTTTCTGCCTGCCTCAGATATGGATCTTTTTCAAGAATAGCAGAAGCTTCACTGCGTGCCAGTTTTAAGATCTCAACGTCTTTACTCAGATTGGCAATTTTAAGGTCAAATCCGATGCCGCTTTGCTGGGTGCCTTCAAGGTCGCCCGGCCCCCTGAGTTTCATGTCAGCTTCGGCAATCTCGAAACCATCATTGGTTCTTACCATGGTCGATAATCTCTTGCGGCTTTCATTGCTGATTTTATAGTCCGACATCAGGATGCAATAGGATTGTTCAGCACCACGGCCTACACGGCCCCGGAGCTGGTGCAATTGTGAAAGGCCAAACCTTTCTGCACTTTCGATGACCATAACTGAAGCATTGGGTACATCAACACCTACTTCAATGACCGTAGTGGCAACCATGATCCTCGTTTCACCAAGCTTGAACTTCTGCATGGCATTTTCTTTTTCAACAGGCTTCATTCTTCCATGAACCATCCCTGTTGTAATGTCGGGAAATGCTTCTGTAATATGACGAAATCCTTCCTCGAGATTTTTTAAATCTATTTTCTCAGATTCGGAAATCAATGGATAAACAACATAAATCTGGCGGCCTTTTTCAAGCTGCTGCCTCAAAAAGTTATTTACCTGTTTACGCCTGTTTTCGAAGAAATGATGTGTTTCAATGGGCTTTCTGCCTGGTGGCAACTCATCGATCACTGAAACATCCAGGTCACCATAGACAGTCATGGCCAGGGTACGGGGAATCGGTGTGGCCGTCATTACCAGTACGTGAGGCGGGATAAGGTCATTTTTTTGCCAGAGTTTGGCTCTCTGGGCAACTCCAAACCGGTGTTGCTCATCAATCACAACCAGTCCCAGATTCTGGAAATTCACAACATCTTCTATCAATGCATGTGTGCCAACTAAAACCTGCATCCGTCCTTCGGCAAGCGACTCATGAAGTATCTTTCTTTCACTTGCTTTGGTTGATCCTGTTAGCAGGCCAACTTCAATGCCCATACCGTCAAGAAATCTTACTATTGTCTGGTAATGCTGCTGGGCGAGGATTTCTGTAGGAGCCATTATGCAGCTTTGAAACCCGTTATCCATAGCAAGCAGCATGGTCATCAGTGCAACAAGAGTCTTTCCGCTGCCAACATCACCCTGCAGCAACCTGTTCATCTGGACGTTCCTGTTAACATCGCGCCTGATTTCTTTCAAAACCCTTTTCTGTGCACCTGTAAGTTCGAATGGCAAAAAGCTATTGTAAAATTTATTGAAGTTGTACCCGACTTTTTCAAATCTGAACCCTTTAAACTTGTTTTCCCGGTTGTGTTTCAAAGCCAGTATTTTCAACTGGATGATAAACAACTCTTCAAATTTTAACCTGAACCGTGCATTCTTCAGATCCACCGTATTCTCCGGCTTATGGATGGTAAACAAGGCTTCTTCAAGTGACGCAAGTTTGAGGTGGTTAACTATTGAGGCCGGAAGTGTTTCTTTGATTTTTCCTTTGCAGATATGGATAAGTGTGAGTTGAAATTTATTGATTGTGCGTGAATTCAGGTACTTTTTTTTCATGGCTTCAGAAGTTATATAATAGGCCTGAAAGATCCCCGAGGGTTTAAGTTGTTTCTCTTCCTCCGTTTCCATTTCAGGATGAACTACGCTGATGCGGCCGTTGAATTCTGACGGTTTGCCAAAAACTATATACTCCTTGTTTAGCTCCAGGTTATCTTTTTGCCACTTCACACTTTGAAACCAAACCAGCTCAATTGTTCCGGTGTCATCGCTGAAACGTGCCATGAGACGTTGTTTATGCCCGGCACCAATGGCTTCAATTGAACGGATCTTCCCTTTAATCTGGATATAGGGCATCTGTGTGTGAATCTCTGAAATATTGTAAAACCTGGTCCGGTCGATGTACTTATAGGGAAAATAATAGATCAGATCACCAAAGGTTTTTATCTTCAGTTCCTTTTCGAGAAGCTCAGCCCTTTTAGGCCCGACACCGGGTAGAAATTTTATATCCTGATCAAGAAAATTGGTCATAAAAACAAAGATAATTATTATGACTAAGAAAGAAACAGATGCTAAATTGAAGAGTGCCGGTAAAAAGGATTTCTACGATTAAAAGAACCCTGTCTTCTAAAATTTGGCTGTCAGTTTCAGGTTAATTTTCCTGTCGGTAAGATAATTTGGAACAGCAAACTGATCACCCTGGATGCTTGTAACCCAAAAATAGGAAATGGTGTTGTTAATATTCAGAAGGTTAAATACTTCCAGACTGACCCACATATCGTTTATGTGCCTGAGCATCCTGTTGTCCGGGGGACTGGAGGGATTAATGATCACTTTGGATATGCCCAGGTCAATGCGGCGGTACGGAGGCATTCTGAAAACATCCATATACCGTTCGGAATTCGGAGGACCTGTGGGTAGCCTTGCTCCGTAAAAACCTGACAGCTGCATTTTATAGGAGGGATTCCCGGGGAAATAATCCTGAAAGAACAAGCTGAAATTCATCCACTGGTCGGTGGGGCGGGGGATGTACCCATGTCCGTCTCCCAGGATATCTTCTTCTGTTTTCATGAAGGAGAGGCTTGCCCACGACTGCACGCCGCTCACAAATTCTCCGTTAACCTTCATGTCTATACCGGTGGCATAACCGGTTGCCTGCTGATCGGCCCTGTACCTGATTTGTACATTATCCACCTGGTATGGAATGATACGGTTCATGTATTTGTAATAAGCTTCAGTTGTAAACCGGAAAGGGCGGTCCCAGGCGGTAAAGATATAATCAGTTCCTCCTACGATCTGGTAAGACCGCTGTGCTCTTGTGCTGTAATTGATAGAGGCATCCCTGTTCTTCAACTCCTTGAAAAATGGAGACTGGTGATACATGCCTCCCGAAAGGCTGAAAGAAATTTTCTTTTCCCATTGGGGGAAATAGCTTATGGAAAATCTGGGGCTTACAAGTAACTCATCATTGAAATCCCAATAGTTAAACCTGACTCCCCCGGTAAAATATAAGTCACCGTTACCGGCAGGAATGTTCCACGTATCCTGCAGGTATCCTGTTACTCTGTTTGATGTGATTGTACTTTTGGAGTTGAGGGTAAAGTATAACAGCACCTGGGTATCAGAATAGGGCAGGGAGTATCCCGTAGAGTCACGGTAAATCCATTCATTCACCTTATCGTCAAAACTCTCATGTTGCAGCTGAAAGCCCCAGTTCAGCAAATGCCTGTCAGAATTGTATGCACCCCTGTGAGAAAAACTGTATACATTGGCATCAAGATAATTTCTAGCATGATTTAAAAAAGTGCCGATGCCCAGGTTCAGAACACTGTCACCAAATTCTTCGGAGGACATATTACGTTCCAGTTGATTCAAATAATACTGGCCCAGAATGTCGTATGTTTCCTGCTCCGATGTATTAAATGCTGAGAAAATGAACTTCATGTTGAGGTTGAGGTTTGGATGGTAGTTCCCCGACAGGGCGCCTAAGTACGTTTTAAATACGTCTATTTCCTGCCCCTGAAAATATATAGTTGTATTTAACGGAGTCTGCCAGGTGCCGAAGGTTGTTTTTCTTGTCTGGGGCACAAACCGGTACTGATTCTGTGCTACATTGCCTAATACAGAAATATCAAACTTCTCAGAAAAACGATAGGTAATGTAAGTTTGAAAATCGATAAACCTCGGATCATATTCCCCTTTTTCATCCAGGCTGCCAAGCATGTACCTGTTGGTTTTATATCTGATTCCAGAGATATGTGCCAGCCTGCCTTTAAGTGCCACATCTTCAAAATGTGCTGTCACCCCCAGCAGGCTCATTGACGCAGAACCCCTGAATACGCTGGGCGTCCGATATTTAATGTCAAGCACCGACGACATTTTATCACCATACCGGGCATCGAAGCCTCCTGCAGAGAAGTCGATGGTGGAAACCATATCGCTGTTCATAAAACTAAGCCCTTCCTGCTGGCCGGCACGGACAAGAAAAGGCCGGTATATTTCAATATCGTTTACATAAACCATGTTTTCATCAAAGTTTCCACCTCTGACAGTATATTGGGAACTTAATTCATTATTGGTGGAAACTCCCGGAAGGGTTTTTATCAGCGCTTCCACTCCTCCTGTGGCAGCATCAGGCATTGATCCCAGAAACCGTGGGTCAAGCCGTGTAACATTTGTACCGGTTCTTCTTTGTTCCTTAACAACTACTTCTGCCAATTCGAGGTCAGTGGCAGGCATAACAATATCAAGCGTAATATTTTCTTCAGCTGACGCATGAAGTGTATCAACAAATGTCAGATATCCAACTGAGGAAAATATAAGCACAACATTTCTGCCTGCAGGGATCCGGATCAGAAATTTTCCTTCCCTGTTTGAACTGGTTCCAATGGGATAGTCCTTCAGACCTATGTTAACCATATCGAGCGGCAGACCGGCCTGGTCGTGAATAGTTCCTCTTACGGTGGCATTATTGCTTTGGGAATAACCTGCCTTTCCTGCAGCTATTAACAATAAAAATATCAGTAGCCTTTTAATCATCGGCACAAAACTAGTAATCTCATTGAAGAATAAACTTCTTATTGATTAATTAATTGTACAAGAGGCTGAATTTTTGTTCAAAAGCATGTCCTGAATGTTCTACAGAAAGGTAACATCTGCCGTGTACTGGATTATATAGTTCAGCTGAACATTTTTGGTACATAACGGAAAGCAAGAAGACCTGTTCTTGGCATTACTTTTTCCCACTGCTGCACATCGAAATCAATTCCTACAGTTGCGCAGGTTGGCATCTCCTGGATGAAGCGGGTTAAAAGGAATTGTACGAACTGGTGAAAATCAGGATTGTGTCCAAAAAAGAATGCAGTTTTTGATTCTTTTGGAAGTGTATGAATAATTTCCAGGAACTCCCGGTCTGTTAACCCTTCGTAAATATCATCAACCTTGCGGATTTTGCTTTTCGTATATCCTAAATTTTCAGCAAAGATTTCAGCTGTAGTGAGAGCCCGTTTTGCAGTGCTGGAGATGATCGTATCCGGAATGATGTTATGCCTTTTTAGCTCCCTGCTGATTAAATCTGCATCAATTTTACCGCTTTCCCGCAGTTCACGGTTAAAATCATCTTCATACCCATGCGGAACTGCCTTGGCATGCCTGACTATTACCACTCGTTTCATGTTTATCTTTTTATACCAAATTACAAAGTAATTTATAAACAACAATCGGAACTGTTTTCTTATTCAGGTAAAATTAATTTAATTTGAGCAACCGGAATTTGAAATTCTGCTCTAAAAAAATGAAACGAATAGGAGTATTGTCGGACACACATGGATTTATACATGAAAGGCTGTTTCAGTTCTTTGAAAAAGCGGATGAAATCTGGCATGCAGGAGATATAGGAAGTATAAATACTGCAGATCAGCTTTCAGAATGGAAAACGCTAAGGGCAGTATACGGGAACATCGACGGGCAGGATGTCCGGTCAGTATATCCTCAGCACCTGCGGTTCATGTGTGAAGAAGTGGATGTGTGGATCACCCATATCGGAGGATATCCTGGCAGATATGATCAGTATGTAAAGCCGGAAATATTTAATCATCCCCCAAAACTTTTCATCTGCGGACATTCCCATATCTTAAAAGTAATTTATGATCAAAAGCTTGGCTTTCTGCACATCAATCCGGGTGCTGCAGGTTATATGGGTTTCCATAAGGTATGTACTGCAGTCCGGTTTATCATTGATGGAAATGAAATCAGGGATCTTGAGGTTTGGGAAATACCCAGGAAAGGTGTGGTCAATCCTCAGGACTGAAACACTGCCATTGTCCACCTGTTTTTTTCAGTTACAGTTTTGAGATATAATCCATACTTGCCAGCTGCACTCTTGATATCTTCCAGATCTTCTGCATAAAAGCCGCTCATAAAGATTTTGCCGCCCTTGTTGAGGTTTCTGCTATAGGTGCCTGAATCTTCAACCAACACATTTTTATGGATATTGGCTAAAATAATATCAAATTTCTCAGCACCCAGAAGTGAAGCATCACCTTTATAGACTTTCAGATTTTCAATCCCGTTCATTAAGGTGTTCTCCTCTGTCCCGGAAACAGATCTCTGATCGATGTCAACAGCTGTTATATTAGCAGCACCTTTCATCGAGGCAAGGATGCCAAGGATACCGGTTCCGCAACCCATATCAAGCACTTTTTTACCCGTTAAATCTTCTCTTAAGATAGCTTCAAGCATCATGGACGTGGTTTCATGATTCCCTGTACCAAATGCCATGTTGGGCTCAATAACGATTTCATATCTGCACGAGGGAAAATCTTTATGAAAAGGTGCTCTCACAAGACATTCACCTGCAATTACAAGAGGTTTAAAATAGTTTTTTTCCCATTCTTCATTCCAGTTCCTGTCTTTAATGAGTTCTTTTTCCACATTTATCCTGAACCCATTTTTATAATCCGAAAGAATTTCTGTCAGCTCATTGTCATTAAAGTTCTTAACAGGAATAAAGGCTTCCAACCCGGCCTCAGTTTCTGTAAAACCTTCAAACCCTGAATCTGAAAGCTGAACCATGAGCAGGTCGCGTACCCATTCTTTAAAAGGGCTGATGTTGATTTCTACTTTATAATAATCCATTTTCAAATAATATACTAGTTTAAAGTACAACAAAAAGGCTGTTTGAAAAAGCAGTGTCTCCTGTTTCAGGAGTAACAGCCTTTCAAACAGCCTACCCAAATATTAATTACTGATTCAGAAACCTTTTATAATACCTAGGAAATCTTCTGCTTTCAGTGCAGCACCGCCAATCAGGCCTCCATCTACATCTTTATTGGCAAACAGTTCTTTTGCATTACCTGGTTTGGCACTTCCACCATAGAGGATAGATGTACTTTCAGCCACTTCCTCTCCGAATTTTCCGGCAATGGCTGAACGTATAAATGCATGTATTTCCTGGGCCTGATCTGCAGTTGCAGTCATTCCTGTTCCAATAGCCCAGATCGGTTCATATGCAATTACAAGTTTGCGGAAATCACTTTCAGAAAGCCTAAAGATGGTTTCTTCAAGTTGCTTTTTTACATATTCGTTTTGTCCGTTTCTTTCACGAACTCCCAGAGGCTCCCCGCAGCAATAAATCGGGGTAAGCTTATTTTCAAGCGCCTGGGCAATTTTCCTGTTGAGTATCTCACTTGTTTCACCATAGTATTCCCTTCTTTCGGAATGGCCTAATATAACATATCCCGCCCCGGTTGACTTCACCATTTCGGCTGAAACCTCACCGGTGAATGCACCGCCTGCTTCAGCAGCACAGTTCTGAGCTGCCACTCCGATCCTGCCTGTATTTACCGACTCAACTACTTTGGTCAGGTGTGTGAAAGGTACGCCCAGCACAACAACTACATCTTCTGCAGCCTGTTCAGCTACCAGGCGATCAACTGCCTTGGCCAGCTCCACCCCCTGCTGAAGGGTTGTATTGCATTTCCAGTTTCCTGCTACTATTTTTTTTCTCATATCATTGTAATTTAGTTTGCTCAAATATTAATCTCATGCAAAGTTAAAAGCTTAATCCTTAAAACTTTTTTTGCACTTATAAAGGTATTTACAATTAACTATTAATTCATGAATTTACTTCTGAATTGTTCGGGTGTGGGAATATCATTATAATGATATTTGGCAACGATTGTCCCGTTTTTTAATACCATCAGACCTGGGTTTGAGCGGATAATGGTTTTAAGTGTAATTTCATCGGTATTAAAAAATTCATAGGGGACATCATGTTCTGCTGCAAATGCCTCTGAATCTTCCGGTAGGGTAGAGGTTAGGCCGATTACCTGCATCCCTTCACCTGTTGCCCAGCGTGCAAGGCTGTTAATTTTATCCTGCGACCGGGTGTTCGATTTCCTGAGATCATAGGCAATGACCATTAAAACATAATGATCATCATACAGGAAGAAATCCAGAACATCATCTCCTTCAGGAGTTTCAATCCGGAAATCATGAATGGGAGGCTCATAGCCTGCTTTGACCAGATTGGATTCAAGATTATGGAAAGTCCAGGTTAAAGTGTCCTGCCACGGGTAGTTTTCTTCTGTGAACTTCTTTATTTCACCTGTCTCCCTGTTCTGATAATAAAATATGTTTTCATATTCCTCCTGTGGGGCATCTTCCGGAATTTCCATAGCAGACGGAATATGAACACCTGTTTTATAAGGCCTGAAATCAATGAGCGGAAGGTGGTTGTATGAATAGACAACAAGTCCTGCATATATTGCCAGCGAAATACCCGATAAAACCATGGAGGTCTTGTTCCCCGGAAAGCCTTTTAATTTGTTGCGGTATATGAAGATGATGATGGTAAGAATAATCAGGATAACATTCTTATAAAAAGTTTCCCAGTTGGAAATAACAAGTGCATCACCAAAACAGCCACAGTCGGTCACAGGGTTCTTTATTGCGATCCATAATGTCAGCCCGGTAAAAAAAATCATAAACACTAAGGCAAGCCAGGAAAACACCCTGAGCTTGAAATTAAAAACAAGGGCAACACCTATTGCAAATTCGGCCAACGAAAGCAGAATGCCCAGAGGAAATGCTGCCCACATCAGCAAGTCGAGGTTCATCGCTGTAAAATAATCCGAAAATTTATAGGCAGATCCCCATGGATCGATCCCTTTTACGAAACCGGAAAACATAAACGTCAATCCGACCAGTACGCGTGCAAAATGTGCAAATACCTTCATGTGGTTTGTCCTTCAGAAATTTTTATTAAGGCAAAAACAGCATAATTAATGATGTCGAGGTAATTTGCATCAATCCCTTCCGAAACCTGTGTTTGCCCCCTGTTATCTTCAATCTGTTTGGTCCTTTTAAGCTTCATAAGGATTAAATCAGTGTACGAACTGATTCTCATCATACGCCATGCTTCTCCATAATCATGGTTCTTATCCTGCATCAGTTGTCTGGCTTTCCCGAACCAACTGTCATACAACTGCAATGTTTTATCCTTTTCCAACTCAGCTTCAGAAGGCCCGAGTTCAAGTTGTATAAGGCCCATCAGGGCATAATTAATGATCCCGATAAATTCAGGTTTTACCCCTTCGTTCACTCTGGAAACACCTTTTTCTTCAATGCTTCTGATTCTCGATGCCTTTATATATATCTGGTCGGTCAATGAAGCAGGCCTTAATATACGCCATGCTGTACCATAATCATTCATTTTGTCCCGAAACACTGTCCGGCAGGTTTCCTTCACCAGGTCGTACTGTTGATTTGTTTTTTCCATTCCCTCATAAAATGAGGGATAAAAATAGGAAAAAATGAATAATATAGGGGTTTTATTATACATTTGTACAACTGAATTGTATCACATAAAACATTTGCTTATGTTGATTACCCAGTCAGCGGGTAAATTCCTTAAACGGAAAAATTCTATCAATTTGGGCGGAGAATTGATACATTTTTCTGAACCTGTGGTAATGGGAGTTATGAATGTAACTCCTGATTCTTTTTATGACGGAGGTAAACTCACAGATGAAAAAGTCCTTCTGCGGCATGTAGAAAACATGGTGAAGGAAGGTGTGGCTTTTATTGATGTGGGCGGCATTTCTACCCGGCCCGGAGCTCCCATTGTTTCTACCAAAACCGAACTGGAGCGCTTATTGCCTGCAGTGCATGCCATTCGAAGGAATTTTCCTGAGATACCCCTGTCGGTCGATACCTACCGTTCATGGGTTGCCGTGCGGGTCATTGAAGAAATCGGGCCGGTAATTGTTAACGATATATCAGGAGGTTCCCTCGATACTAACATGTTCGAAACCATTGGGAAAATGAATGTCCCCTATGTACTTACGCATATACAGGGCACTCCCCAGAACATGCAGGAAAATCCCCAGTACGACGATGTTCTGAAAAGTGTTTCATTCTGGTTAAGTGAAAGAGTAAAGAAGCTAACGAAGTATGGTGTGAAAGATGTTATTATAGATCCGGGGTTTGGTTTCGGTAAAAGTATGGAGCACAACTATGACTTACTAAACCGTCTCGATTCACTGAAGGTCTTTCAGCTTCCGGTAATGGTTGGCCTGAGCCGCAAATCATTGATCTGGAAATTACTTGGCATTAAATCAGAAGCGGCACTGAACGGGACGACTGCTGTCAACACCATGGCATTACTGGGAGGTGCCGACATTCTAAGGGTTCATGATGTTAAGGAAGCCGTTGAAGCTGTGGCAATTTTTAAAGCGCTCAAATCTACTATATCCTGATGTTGAATTTTATAACCATACGTTTCCTAGATATTCTGGACATTCTGCTGGTTGCAATTATGCTGTACCAGTTATACCGGCTTATTAAAGGTACACTTGCATTTAATATTGTGATCGGCTTGTTTTCACTGTACCTGCTCTGGCTGATTGTCAGGGCACTTAATATGCAGTTGCTGGGATCTATCATGGGACAGTTTATCGGAGTTGGTGTACTTGCGCTGATTGTGGTGTTCCATCCGGAAATCAGAAAGTTCCTTGTTTTTATTGGTACCAATTATAACCTGAACCGTGTATTTGCAATTGACCGGCTATTCTCTTCACATAAAGAAAAATCAGTTACCAGCAAGCAGGTGGAAATTCTTTCTGAAGCCTGTTTTTCATTAGCCAAGTCGAAAACAGGAGCTTTGATTGTTATTGCCCGGAATTCCCTGCTGACCGAACAAATCAGCACAGGAGAAATCATCAATGCAAAAATTTCATCTTCCCTCTTGCGGACTATATTTTTCAAAAATACCCCTCTCCATGACGGTGCTGTTATCATAAAGGAGAACCAGATCATTGCTGCCGGATGTATTTTACCCCTTACCCAGCGCGACCTGGATAAAACGCTGGGATTACGGCACAGAGCTGCAATCGGTATTTCTGAAGTTACCGATGCAGTGACTATTGTTGTTTCAGAAGAAAGGGGATCTGTTTCCGTGGCAATCGGGGGAGAACTTAGGAGGCGCATTTCAAAAGAGGTGTTGGTTGAAATGCTCGAAGAAATATTCAGCCAGCCGGTTTAGAACAGAACCCTCAGTTGTTGCACTAAAGAAAATCATATGAACAGGATTTGTGAATTGTTCAGGATAAAGGTACCTGTCATCCAGGGAGGGATGGTCTGGTGTTCAGGATGGCGGCTTGCATCGGCAGTCAGCAATGCCGGAGGGCTTGGTCTCATTGGTGCAGGTTCCATGTACCCTGACACTCTTGAAGCACATATCATCAAGATCAAAGAATCCACCAATAATCCTTTTGGCGTTAACGTCCCGCTGCTCTATCCTGATGCAGAAAAAGTCATGCAGATTATTGTGAGGCATAAGGTGCCTGTTGTATTTACATCCGCAGGGAGCCCTGCCAAATGGACTTCATGGCTCAAGGACCATGGCATAACAGTGGCACATGTGGTTTCCAGCTCAGCTTTTGCAATAAAAAGCGAAGCTGCAGGAGTTGATGCCATCGTTGCGGAAGGATTTGAGGCAGGAGGTCATAACGGGAGAGAAGAAACCACTACCCTGGCACTTATTCCTTCAGTGAGATATGTGACAGAATTGCCATTGCTGGCAGCAGGCGGCATAGCCTCTGGCAAAGCCATGCTGGCAGCAATGGTACTCGGTGCTGACGGAGTACAGATCGGTTCTTTGTTTGCCGCCTCGGAAGAATCTTCTGCTCACCCTGATTTTAAGAAATTGGTAACTGAACTTAAAGAAGGCGATACCCAGCTTTCCCTAAAAAAACTGGCCCCAGTCAGACTGGTGAAAAATCATTTTTTTGAACAGGTGAAACAGGCTGAACAATCGGGCGCCTCAGCAGAAGAGCTTTTAAACCTGCTGGGGAGAGGTCGTGCAAAAAAAGGGATTTTTGAAGGTGATCTTGAAGAGGGTGAACTTGAAATCGGACAGGTATCCGCTCAAATCAACCGGGTGTTGCCAGTGAATACTATCATGAAGAGCCTGTTACTGGACTATAATGATGCTTTAAGCCAGGTTCAGCAACATGGCAGGTTTTTATTCAGATGAAACATCGAGTTTAAGGAAAAAAAGCAGGAGATTAATCGAGCAGCGATTCGTCAATCAGGTATTTGTTCCTTTCAGTAGCACTTCTGGAAACAAGTTCACCCAGGAATCCGGCAAGAAAAAATTGGGCACCGATAATCATTGAAGTGAGCGCAATATAGAAGTAGGGGCTGTTGGTGATCAGGTTTCCTACAATGCCATGCCTGAGCTGGATGATTTTTTCGATGCCAATCCATGCAGCAGCCGCAAGGCCAACTATGATCATCAAAATGCCAAGCACTCCGAAAAAATGCATAGGGCGTTTTACAAAACGCGAAATAAACATCACAGAAAGCAAATCGAGAGGGCCCCGAATAAACCTTTCCATACCAAATTTTGTAACCCCGTACTTTCGTTCACTGTGCACCACCACTTTCTCACCAATCTTATTATATCCTGCCCATTTGGCAAGTACAGGGATGTAACGGTGCATTTCACCATATACCTCAATGCTTTTAATCACATTTTTACGGTAACCCTTCAGCCCGCAGTTCATGTCATGAATTTTTATGCCGGTCATCAGGCGGGAGGTCCAGTTGTAAAACTTGCTGGGAAGGTTTTTTGAAAACAGCGGATCGTGCCGCTTCTTTTTCCATCCGGAAACCAGGTCATATCCATCCTCCCTGATCATTCTGTAAAGTTCAGGAATCTCATCCGGACTGTCCTGCAGGTCGGCATCCATAGTTACAACAACATCTCCCTTTACGGCATCAAATCCACAATAAAGCGCAGCCGATTTGCCATAATTACGCCGGAACCTGATACCCTTTATTTTTGGATTCTTCTGCTTTAGCTGCCGGATTACTTCCCACGAATGATCCTGGCTGCCGTCGTCAATCATGATCACCTCATAGCTGAAGCCGTGGGCTTCCATAACCCGCTCAATCCAGGCAGCCAGTTCAGGCAATGATTCTTCTTCATTAAACAAAGGGATTACTATGGAAATGTCCATCCGCTAATTATTATATTCTTTTACTCTTCAAAATCAACCGACGGTTTCCGCTGGGTAAAAATTGAAGTCAAAAGTGAAATGATTAACCCGATAAATGTGCCTCCAAAAATGCCCATGAAGAACATCATGGCGGGGTTCTGAAACTTTGAAGCCATTTCCACTGCAGTGTCAATCTGGTCTTCAGGCACCCTTCCCTGTTTTACAATCTGCTCTTCGATCGAAAGCCTCAGTTGTTCCTGCAGAGAAGGATCGATGATCGCATACAGCAGGTAGGTAAAGAATCCGGTAATCACCGAAGCAAAAAGCATGGTAAGAACACCAACTCCCAGCGCCTGACCGTAAGTCATTACATTTCCCAGAGCCTTGCGGTACTGCAGCTGGGCAATGACGATCCCCGCAATCATAACAGCATAACTGATAAACTGGGCTGAACGAGCAAAAGTGTTCCCTGTTGCATAAAAAATAACAGAGACAAGAACGAGGGCTATTCCCAAAAAGAGGCCGTATGTAAGGGATGATTTCCAGAGGGATACATGTTGTTGTTCCATAATGTTAATATTTAGTATCAGGTAAAACTGTTACAAATATATGTTTTTATGATCTGAAAGTTGCCGGGAAAGTAAAAATTATCTACTTTTGCGCCGGGTAAGTCCTGTGCGACCAGCTCCTGCTGAATCCCCCCAGGGTCGGAAGGCAGCAAGGGTAGGTGGTTGAGCGGTGCGACGCAGGTAGCTTACCCACTTTTTTTTGATCAAAAAAGTAAAATAAAGATAAAAAAAAGGCTTGCAGAATAAAAAATTAATTCTTTACTTTGCGCCGCTGTTTTGAGCAGCAAACGTTCTGAAAATAGTGAAAAATACCAGCCGGATTAGCTCAGTTGGCCAGAGCACGTGATTTGTAATCTCGGGGTCGTCAGTTCGAATCTGACATCCGGCTCAGTTAAGTTAATGAATGATCTGGTTTAATATCAGCTATTATTTCATAACTAAAAAGGGGGAGATTCCAGAGCGGTCAAATGGGGTAGACTGTAAATCTATTGGCAAAGCCTTCGGAGGTTCGAATCCTCCTCTCCCCACCCTTCAAAAAGTGGTTGTTTAAAAGAAATGAAATCTTTGGAACAACCATTTTTTATGAAGCTGCAAGCCGCAAGCTTCAAGCTGCAATACACACAAGTAACAAGCTAAAATGATGAGTGGGCCTACCTTTCGGTGGTTAGGAGGAGTTTTAACCGCAAAGGCATTCAGAGACTACAAACTGCAGGCACATCTGCAGCACTTTCTCCCGGTAAGGCTGAGCTGGTGACTCCAGGTCACCTGCTCAGTTCCTAAAGCTGAGCTGATGACTTCTGTTCACCTGCTCAGTTCCTAAAGCTAAGCTGGTGACTTCTGTTCACCTGCTCAGTTCTTAGCCAGGTCATCTGCTCAGTTCTTCGTAACCCAACGGTTCAAACCTCTCTTTTAATAACTTTTGTTGTCATGATGCTGTTGGCGTGCCTGATTGTCAAAAGGTAGATTCCAGTGGGAAAATCTGAAATGTTAATCCGTAAGTCACCACCCGACTAAACGGTTCCGTTCATATTTCTCCTACCAATGACCTTCCCATCCTGGTTTAGTGCGGTAACTGTAAAAGGGCCGCTGATGCCCGGATTCTTAATAAAAAGATATCGCTCCGCAGGATTGGGATATACCATGATATCCTGATGCCATACCCTGGCTTTATTTGAAGTCATAGCTGTAATATCTACTGTCTGGTTCAGCCGGTTGAACCCGGAAGTACTTTCCCACAGGTCAACATTTGCAAAACGCACTGAATATTCCGGTCTGTCCCTGATGGCCGGGCTTGTATCCGGTAAATGCAGATAGCTGTAATAGGACCCCTCCGGCAATCCTGAAAGATCAAAATCCTGGCTGATGTCAACAGATGTTTCCCAGGTCCGGATATCCGTGTCCAACAAAAAAGAATGAATTGAATCTGTTGAAGTATTTTGAAGTACAAGGTATGCCACCCTGTATTTTGATGGTCGTGCAAAACCGACATTGTCGATTTGGATCCCGACGGTCAGTTCATGGTCATTCATCACAAAGGTGCTGTTGCGCAGGACAAACCTGTAACCCAGCCGGCAGAGGATTTCATTGTAGTGCCCTGAATTTATCCAGTTTGTCCAGTTCTGCGTGAAATAATCCCTGTTTAAGGTCGTCCAGTTGGTTAAATCCATTTCATAAACAGCGTTTCCTCCATTGGTTCTCGGAACATTCACCCCATTGGTTTCGCCTGTCATTATGGTATATTTGGTTTCATTGGATAAATAATTAAAATCGGCCGTTCCAACAGGGTTTTGATTCTGACTGCTTACCCCATATGTACCCATATCACCCCAGTTATTCAGGAAAGCATCATTAAAGAAGCCAATCCGGGCATTCGGTGTATGTTGATAAGCCGAACTCTTATCTAACTGTGAATTTCCATACAAGGTTTTTTTTATTGCAGGATAACGTACCTGTAAAGGTATTCCGTCAGGTGTTGCATCCAGCATGGCATCCACAATCTCTTTCCTGTTTTGCCATTGGGCTGAACTGATGTTGCCTTCAGACCCAAATTCCGCAGAATTTGTATAGTACCACTCCCCCCAGGTCCCAATAAAACCTGCCTGGTGCGAAAGTATAACATCCTGATTTTTTTTCAGTACAGGTGCCAGCTGACTGATATGCGCCAGTATCTGTGATTTATCCGGTTGTTGTGGTGATGAGGATATTTTATGTGTATAGGCAAACCGTACAATGCACTTTAACCCGGCATTCCTGATCCTGCTGAAATCCAAATGGATGTTGTCTAACCAGGTCTGTGAAATGTCTGTACCCATAAACAGATCCAACATAAAATACCTGTAAATGACAGTCACTTTTTCTGATCCTGTCCGCCACCCCCTGATTACAGATTCGTTGATATTCGAATAACCGGGATTGGTATCATAAAGGGCATTTGTAATAGAATATTTCTGGAGTCCTCTTTCCGGATTTGCAATGATCTCAAAAGACTCGGTATAACCCACCGAATCCTTTTGCTGCGGGATACCTGCCGATGCATGTAGAAATATGCATATGTGCACTATCAGTATTAAAAATATTTCTTTCATCATTTCATTTTGAATCCGTTTTAGTTCCAATGACTTCCCAAAAATTCCTCATCATTCAAACTGTTCTATAAATATAATCAAAAATCAGAGAGCACAATACACCGGAGATAGAGCACAGAGCAGGGAGCTCAGAGCATAACCGGGAGGGCCGGTGTATTCATCTGATTTTGAACAAGGGGCAAATGTTAATTTTACATTAATGTGCGGAGGGCACTGAGAGCAAAGGGCAGGGAGCTAAAGAGCGCCAGAAAAAGCTGGTAGCTCCAGTCCACCTGCTCAGTAGAAAAGCTGAGCTGGTGGCTCTGATCCACCTGCTCAGTAGTCAGTCTCAGTCGCGATCGAGGTGTCTATTCCAGATCGTTTGCCGGACTAAGGAATATATCTTCATTCCACTCTTCGGTATACCTGGAGGTGTTGCCCTGCAGGAGGGCCACATAGGCAAGCAATGATTTCCTGGCGTCGCCCAGCGGATAATAAAATGCATCCCAGTTTTCACTGTCTTCGCCATCATGATTGGGTATGATGTACTGGAAGTGCCAGGCATTCTGAAGCTCCCTGTAGGCGCTCGAAGCCCTGGTTTCTATATTTTCAAGATCCTTCAGTGAAAGTTCGCCCTTTTGTTTACGGGTGCGGCGAAGAAGTTTATGGCGCATCAAATCTGTAATGAAATCGGGGAGTGAAACCGCAGGCTGTGCTGTTTTCAGAAACTGGATCTCATCCATCGATACCGGCGACATGAAAATGCTCAGACGGTTGATACCGTCGAGTGCCGGATGGGTCTGCAATTTCCTGCCTGTAAAAGGATTCCCTTCAAACAGCACATCACTTTTCTCAAGGTTTTCTGTCAGTTCCTTTACATCAAGCGCCTGCAGGTCGCCACGGATATCCATTACAACAAAACGTTCCAGCTCCTTGAGCTTATCTATTTCATGACGGGGCCTGAAATGGTAGTCGATGCCGTCCGTTTCTCCCGGACGGGCAGTGCGGCTGTTGTAAAGGACAAGCGGGTGCAACTTGCTGTCAAGTTCCGGATAAAAACGTGCAAAAGTTTTTACCAGCGGACTTTTCCCCACACACGACGGCCCTGAAAGTATAATTAACCGGTTTTTATTTTGTTTCATGATCATGATTTTTATAAACAACAAAAGATAGGAATTATTTGGGAGAAAGACCGGCCCTGATGGGAGTTTTTTGTTGGGGTGCCTGATGCCTGCATGCCTGGCGGCAGAGAGCAGAGTGCAGGGAGCAAGAGCAAGGAGCGATTTGAGTTTACCACGATAGCACCAAAAAAGAGCACGAAAAGTAACACAAAAATTCTCTGCGCCTCTCCGCCTCTCCGCCTCTGCGGTTAAAACTTCCTCCTAAACACCGGGACAGAGCCCAGAG
>JAEYNZ010000010.1 GCA_023412195.1 Bacteroidota bacterium | reverse complement strand
TACGGCTTTCCTCCTAATTTTCATCATAAAGCTTTCGCTGGTCGTACACCTAGAGATTTATACGGCTTAACCAACCCATATTTGGATATGAGAAGATTGTAAGCCTGCTGACCATGCAGATTGCTTTTCCTTTGGCTCTTACGCTGGAAGAACCTGTCTATGCGCAATCGAAGATAATCATCCAGTTTCCTTAGGGCTACTTGGGTATAGCTGACTTTATCAATCTTGTAGTAGTTCATCCATCCCCTAATGATAGGGTTTAATTCAGCTACTACCGCACTTGCCGGATAGTGACCTATCTTTTTGAGCTTATCGTTTATTTTCTGTCGTATCTTCTTCTGGGATTTTGCCCTGGGCATGATATTCCAGAACTTTTTCCTTGTATCAAAGATACTCTGGTCATAACGAATTGTAAAGCCAAGAAAATCAAAGGGCATTTCTGTGGCTTTTACCACTTTGCTTTTCTCTTGATTAATAATCAACCCCATTCTATCTAACAGCCGATGCACTCGCAAGAGAGTCTCTTGATTTAAGTGTCGGGCCATTAGTATAAAATCATCCGCATACCTTATCATAACTACTCCCCTGTCATAGTAATATCCTCCCGGCTTGTTTACATTCCTGTCAAGTAGGTTCATGTAAATATTTGCCAATAATGGTGATATTACTCCTCCTTGTGGCGTTCCTTTACTGTTTTTCTTTCCACCGGAATAACTGCCGTCTTCCTCTACTATCGGTACCTTTAACCACAACTTTATCACATGAATTATCCTTGGGTCGCTGATGCGTTCCCGCAGGACTAGCTCCAGTTTATCATGTGGTATTGTATCGAAGTATTTGCTAAGATCGGCATCATATACCATGTGGTTACCTTTTTGCAGGTTATCCCGAATCTCAGTAATGGCTCCATGCGCAGACCGCTTAGGTCTGAATCCGTATGAGGACTCGTCAAAGTCTGCCTCAAATATCGGTTCAATAACCATTTTGCAGGCTGCTTGTGCCACTCTGTCTCTTATGGTTGGTATACCTAATGGACGAAGGCCTCCGTTTTCCTTCTCAATCATCTTCCGTTTTACCGGCTGGGGCTTATATGTCCTCTTTCGCAGCTCCTCTTGTAGTTCTTTTAGGAACTTCCCGATTCCGTAAGCCTTAATATCGGCAAAACTCTGTTTATCTATTCCCGGACTACTGTTATTGGCTCTCACACTTTTATACGCTTCTGCCAGTATATAATCCTGAAATATCTTATCATAGAGCACATAAAACTTGTATTCTTTTTCCTGTTTGGCTTTATGATATAGTTTCAATTGTAAAAGCCGTACTCTTTCCTCAGAGGTCAATTGTTTCCGCTTCTTTTGCGATAACTTTTCAATCTCTTTTTGAACTCTATCCTGATTACTCACTATTCATCAATTTTGTTGTATCACTTTTATCTCAAAACACTTTTCAGGAGTAATGTCCCTTCCCTCCTACCGGGTTATGTTGTCCCGGGTATCATCAGTACTACGAACATCTCCGCCACCCTCAGCTATCAGTGGTCAGTTGATACTGTTAGGGCTTCCCACGTTCATACGCAACCTTCACCATGCACGCCATCCCATCTTACTCCGTGCAGCCATAATGTTGCTGTTTGTCGTTGCTTCACATTATGTGGCAGGCTTCAGCTTCTTCGGCAGACTGGCCGCTGCAATATTGTGTAACGAAGCCTAACTGGGTTCATTTGCATTACGGCTTACATGGTCGCTTGGCTGTGAACTTAGCACGATTTGTTTCCTCCCCGCACCTCACAACTGCTTCAGACTGAACGACAAATTGGTCTGTGTAATCCTTTCATATTACCAGGTTTTTAATTAATATATAAACGTACGCTTCGTGGCGTACCAAAAACACCAAATCCCACAAAAAATGTGTCTGCCCGGTTAATCTCTCCGATAAAGAAAGGTGCCAGTTGTTGAGTCCCCCGGTATTCAACCGAACTTCAATATGAATATCTTTGGAAAAAAACCTTCGGCGGTTAAAAAAGAGACTGTTTGATTATGCTGAAAATCAAGTGGTGCGATTAGAAAAAAATACCTAATGAAGATACCCGAATGAAGTAGCAGAAGGAAAAAGTCATACTTATAAATCGGCCAAAGAAATAATTAATAGTATTAAAAAAGCAGGAGATGTACACGATTAAAACTTCTCATATATACGAGAAGGAATCTATCAGATCGTTATTTATTGAAGGTTTCTGCATATTTCAAAAAAAGTTATTTTAATAATTCTTCAATTCTGTCAATATAATCCTGTACGGGTTTAAAAAGGTTTTCAATTACTCCTTTATGTCTGTAATCCGACAGGATACTAAAGACTTTTGCTTCTTCTTTACTTATAAGGCCTTTAAGAACGAAATCCTTGCCCAGCTTCTGCTTAACGCTCTTATGCGATTTAACTTCAAGATTATAATAAAGGAAAAGGGCAATGGTTGCATAAAAAGCTGCATAATAAAGCCGGTTAACACTTGAATTAGTGCTGCCTCTTTGAAACAGATAATCAGCATCGATGTATGTCTCCCTTGCTCGTTTTAGTCGATAAATTATATGTTCACTTTTCAATGTATTATATTTTAATGCCTTCTTTTTTTACATTTGAAAATAAAGAAGAAAACATCATTTTCTTAGTCCAGTCAGTTCTGTTATATACAATTATGGAAATGATATGTCCGGTTTCAAGTTCCAGGTCTATGATCGGGTCTCTCAAATTTGATTCATACTCGAAAGTAATTTTATCCCGGGGGGTGATAACAAGAATATCCCAATCCGAATCTGGGCGGTTATCTCCACGGGCACGGGAACCGTATAAAAAGATTTCGGCCCGGGGATCCTTATTCTTAATTCCCGACCTGATTCTGGTTATGATTTCTTCATGCTCCATCTGTGTTGTGTATTCTTTGATCCTTATAAATCACAACGCCAGTTTCTTTATCCAAAGATAATTAATTTTTATTCCAGAATTCCAATGTAATAACTATTATGGTTATGTCGGGGGAGACTTTACCTGTCGGTTGAAGAATAGATAGACCAAATTTTACCTGGCACAACTGTGGTAGCGTAATGCAAAATTTCCAAATATCCAGCATAGTTGCAGAGTGAGAAGACCCTGAAGAGTTAAAAACCTTCAGGGGTCAAAGATTGTAACATTAAAAAACCTGGAACCTGGAACCCTTTAACAATCTCAATTAACCCTCAAACAGCATACCGCCAGGGATGTGAAGCAGTGCGACCGTCTGATGAACCTCCTCCAACACTCAACTTTGCATAAGGGCAGGCAGGTATGCATCCGTTCAAACAATCAAACATTGAAACAGTAGTGCGCTGAACATCCAAAACAACATGAACAACATAAATCACATGAACAACATAAACCATATTTCAAAAGACTATATTATCTGTTTATTAATTTTTATCAATAAAAAGTTCAGAATACTTTTCTTTTAAAAAAAATATTATCATATTTGCAGCAAATCGTAAGCTCGTTGATGAATTTACAGAAAAACATATCTTTTCTCAGCCTTATTATCGGCATTATTATTCTTCTAATTCAGAAGAAATGAGAATGGTGTGTTTTTAAATATACAGGAAGAAATTTTGAAGCCATTCTCAGATAAAGAGGATGGCTGTTTTTTTTAGGGAAAATGAGTAATTAATAAAACAACAAGATGAGTGACAAACTTTTTATTTTCGACACCACCCTCCGCGACGGGGAACAGGTACCAGGCTGCCAGTTGAACACTGTAGAAAAAATTGAAGTAGCCAAAGCCTTGCAGGAACTAGGTGTCGACGTTATCGAGGCCGGATTCCCGATATCAAGCCCGGGTGATTTCGAATCGGTAGTTGAGATTTCCAAAGCTGTGTCGTGGCCAACAATTTGTGCCCTGACGCGTGCAGTTCAAAAAGATATCGATGTAGCTGCCGAATCACTAAAGCATGCAAAAAAAGGAAGAATTCATACAGGTATTGGCACTTCATATTTTCATATCTACCACAAGCTGAATTCAAACCCTGATGCCATTTTAGAGCGGGCTGTTGAAGCGGTTAAATATGCGAAAAAGTTTGTGGAAGATGTAGAGTTTTATGCTGAAGATGCAGGCCGCACCGAAAACGAGTACCTGGCCAAAGTAATAGAAGCTGTAATTAAAGCTGGCGCTACGGTGGTAAATATTCCCGACACAACCGGGTACTGCCTGCCGCATGAATTTGGTGAAAAAATAAAATATCTTGTTGAAAATGTAACCGGCATACACAAGGCTGTTATTTCAACGCACTGTCACAACGACCTGGGCATGGCAACAGCCAACACAATTGCAGGGATCATGAATGGTGCAAGACAGGCAGAGGTAACCATCAACGGCATTGGTGAAAGAGCGGGCAATACTTCTCTCGAAGAAGTTGTCATGACGCTTAAAAGCAGGTACCAGGTACTGAATATCGATACGGGCATCAATACAAAAAATATTTACGGGACCAGCCGTCTTGTATCGCGACTGATGAACATGCCTGTCCAGCCAAACAAGGCTGTTGTTGGCCGGAATGCATTTGCCCATTCTTCAGGCATACACCAGGACGGAGTGCTGAAGCACCGCGAGAATTATGAAATCATGGATCCCACCGATGTCGGCATCAATGAATCAGCTATCTTGCTTACTGCCCGCAGCGGACGTGCTGCACTGAAACACAGGCTTGAGCTGCTTGGCTTTGAACTGACAAAGGAAAAGCTGGATGAAGTTTACGAACAGTTCCTGCGGCTGGCCGACAAGAAAAAAGACATCCGTGATGATGATATTGCACTTTTAGTTGGTGATGCTACACGTCAGGAAAGGAGAATCAAACTTGATTTTCTGCAGGTAGTCACAGGAAAAAGCATAACCCCTATGGCCATTGTAAGGCTCAATATTGCAGGTGAAAAATTTGATGCCACCTCAGCAGGTAATGGTCCGGTTGATGCAGCCATCAAAGCGGTCAAACAAATATTACACCGTCAGGTTACTATAGAGGAATTTCTTGTGCAGGCAATTACGAGGGGAAGCGATGATGTTGGAAAGGTCCATATGCAAATCGATTTCAACAACTCGATCTATCACGGATTCGGCGCCAATACCGATATTGTTACAGCTTCGGTTGAAGCTTTTCTCGATGCAGTGAACAAGTTGCCTGTCAACTGATGCCACTGATTTTACAACGCAATTATTAACAGTTAAGAAATAATAACAGCATATAACAGATATATGGAACCGAAAACATTGTTTGATAAAATCTGGGATGCCCACACAGTGAAAAAGATTGAAGGAGGGCCATCCGTTTTGTACATCGACCGCCACCTCATCCATGAGGTTACAAGCCCGGTTGCATTCCTTGGACTGAAAAACAGGGGTTTGAAGGTATTCAGGCCCGATCTTACAACAGCCACCCCCGATCATAACGTACCTACCGAGAATCAGCACCTGACAATCATTGATGAGCTTTCGCGCCACCAGGTTGAAATGCTGAAAAGGAATTGCCAGGAACATGGCATTGTCTATCACGATTTGCAAAGCGACGGACATGGTATCGTTCATATCATCGGGCCGGAACTGGGGCTTACACAGCCTGGGATGACCATTGTTTGCGGCGACAGCCATACCTCTACACACGGCGCTTTCGGGGCAATTGCATTTGGTATCGGTACAAGCGAAGTGGAAATGGTGCTGGCAAGCCAGTGCATCATGCAGCCCAAACCAAAAAAAATGCGCATATCTGTTAACGGTGAGTTGAAAAAAGGTGTGACTGCAAAGGATATTGCACTCTATATTATATCGCAGATTACTACCAGCGGGGGTACAGGCCATTTCATTGAATATGCAGGTTCAGCCATCACCGGACTGAGTATGGAAGGACGCATGACACTTTGCAACCTGAGCATCGAAAGCGGTGCCCGCGGTGGGATGGTGGCACCCGATGAAACAACGTTCAGCTATATCAAAGGCAGACAGTATGCCCCTGCAGGCGAACAATGGGAAAAAGCACTTGACAAATGGAAGCAGCTAAAGAGTGATGAAGATGCTGTATTCGATACGGAATATAACTTTGATGCTGCCGACATAGAACCCATGATTACATACGGCACCAATCCAGGTATGGGTATTGGCATCACGCAGTCCATCCCCACAACAAGCGGTATGGAAGGAAGTGATAAAAATACCTACCTGAAATCGTTGCAGTACATGGGTTATTCTGAAGGAGAACCTATGATAGGAAAACCTGTCGATTATGTTTTTGTTGGAAGCTGTACAAACGGCCGGATCGAAGATTTCAGGACTTTCACAAGTTTTATCCGCGGCAGGAAAAAAGCACCGAATGTCACAGCATGGCTTGTTCCCGGATCAAAACACGTTGAAAAGCAAATCCGTGCAGAAGGCCTTGATAAAATTCTTGAGGCTGCAGGCTTCCAGCTTCGCCAGCCCGGATGCTCGGCATGCCTTGCCATGAACGATGATAAAATCCCGGAAGGCAAATATGCAGTTTCAACTTCAAACCGCAATTTTGAAGGGCGGCAGGGGCCCGGGGCCCGCACTATGCTGGCCAGTCCGCTAACTGCAGCAGCTGCAGCAATTACAGGTGTGGTCACTGACCCAAGAGAATTGATGGCTTCATAAACAGAAAGTAACAATTATAACTGAATCATTTTCATCATCCCATTTACCTGAAGAAATGGTAAGTGAATAATAAAAAGACAACAATGGCATACGATAAAATTTCAATAATCACATCTCCGGCAGTTCCCCTGCCGGTGGAAAACGTCGATACCGACCAGATCATTCCTGCCCGCTTCCTTAAAGCTGTTGAAAGAAAAGGTTTCGGCGATAACCTTTTCCGCGACTGGCGCTATGAAAAGAATGGCAGCCCGAAAGAAGGGTTTCCGCTGAATGACAACCGTTATTCCGGAAAAGTACTGGTGGCAGGAAAAAACTTTGGCAGCGGTTCAAGCCGTGAACACGCCATCTGGGCCCTGTACGATTATGGTTTCAGGGTGGTGGTGTCAAGCTTTTTTGCCGATATCTTCAAAAACAATGCACTGAACAACGGCCTTCTGCCGGTTGTTGTTTCACCTGAGTTTCTTCAAAAGGTATTTAATGCCATAGAAGAAGATCCCACCACGCAGTTTGAAACCGATTTGGAAAACCAGAAGTTCACAATTCTTCAAACAGGTGAATCTTCCGGATTTGAAATCAATGCATATAAGAAACATTGCCTGAAACACGGGCTCGATGACATCGATTACCTGGTATCAGCAAAAGAAGAAATCGAAATCTTCGAAAAGAACAGGTAAGCTATACAGGCCAGAAACGGCCCAATTAATTGTGAAGCAAAATATTAGAAAAATGACTGGCAAATTGGTTGAAGTTGAAGAAAATGTCCTCACCATTATGGACACAACCCTGCGGGACGGGGAACAAACCACCGGTGTTTCCTTCAGGGAAAGGGAAAAGCTGAGTGTTGCAAAAGTATTGCTGGAAGATGTCCGCGTCGACCGGATAGAAATCGCTTCAGCCCGCGTTTCCGAAGGGGAGTTTAAAGGCGCCTCCAGGGTCATGCAGTGGGCTGCCGAAAAAGGATACCTCGACCGGGTTGAAGTACTTGGATTTGTTGACGACAGGATCTCCCTGCAATGGATACAGGATGCCGGAGGCAAAGTAATCAACCTGCTGTGCAAGGGATCGCTGAAGCATGTAAGGGAACAGCTCAGGAAAACTCCCGAACAGCATATGGCCGACATTCGCAAAGTAATCGCCAATGCAGGTGAAATGGGAATCAGGGTTAATGTTTATCTGGAAGACTGGTCGAACGGAATGAGGCATTCCAAAGATTATGTCCATTTTATGGTATCGAATCTGAAAAATGAAAACATTGACCGGATCATGCTTCCCGATACCCTCGGAATCCTGGACCCGGATGAAACATATGAATTCTGCCGTGAAATGATTGAATCGTTCCCTGATGTGAAATTCGATTACCATGCCCATAACGATTACGACCTGGCTATTGCCAATGTATTTCATGCCATCAAGGCAGGAATCAGGTGTGTGCACACAACTGTAAACGGATTGGGTGAACGTGCAGGAAACGCGCCTCTTTCGAGTGTTGTTGCAACAATAAAAGACCACCTGAAAATGAAAACCAACGTGAATGAGACCCAGCTGAACAAGGTCTCGAAACTGGTGGAATCGTTTTCAGGCATCCGCATCCCTACGAACAAGCCACTGATAGGGGAATTTGTCTTTACCCAGTGCAGCGGGATACATGCCGACGGTGACAACAAAAACAACCTGTATTTTAACGACCTGCTGCCCGAACGTTTTGGAAGGATCCGCCAGTATGCCCTTGGAAAAACTTCTGGAAAGGCAAACATAAAGAAAAACCTTGAAGATCTTGGGATTGTCCTCGACCAGGAATCACTAAAAAAAGTAACGGAAAGGATCATTGAACTGGGAGATCAGAAAGAAACAGTGACATCCGATGAGCTTCCCTATATAGTTGCCGATGTGCTTGAAAATGAACTCATGGAGCAGAACATCAGGGTGGTGAACTATTCCATCAATCATACCATGGGGCTCAGGCCGGTTGCCAATGTCAGCCTCGAAATCAGGGGCACCATTTATGAAGAGTTCAGCGATGGCGACGGACAATATGATGCTTTCATGAAGTCGCTGCGTAAAATCTATAAAAAACTTGAAAAGCCTTTCCCGAAACTGATCGACTACGTGGTTACAATACCTCCGGGTGGAAAAACAGATGCCCTGGTTGAAACAGTTATTACATGGAAAAACAGCCGTGAATTCAAAACCAAGGGCCTCGATCCCGATCAGACTGCAGCCGCAATAAAGGCCACAATCAGGATGCTGAACATTATCGAAAACGAGTTTAAGCCGGGGATGCTCGACAAGATCATGAACAATGCCACATCTCCAACATTATAAATATTTCAATGTTGTCCGGTAACATGATAAAAAAAATGTATTTGAGATCTTTCACTTCGTTCAAGATGACAATCAGTTAGTTATATAACTCTGAAAACACCGTCATTTCGTCCGCAGGGAGAAATCTCAAATATTTAACCGGAAACTAATGTATAAATTTCAGGAATTATTAAAAAACAAAACCAATATGAAGCTGAATATAGCAGTACTTCCCGGCGACGGTATAGGGCCGGAAATCATTGAACAGGCCATGAAGGTTGTGAAAGCCGTGGCCCAAAAATTCAACCACGAATTACAATACGAATACGGGCTAACCGGTGCAGCAGCAATCGACAAGGTTGGCGATCCATACCCTGAAGAAACACATCAGTTATGCATGAAATCAGATGCTGTGCTTTTTGGGGCCATTGGCGACCCGCGATTCGACAACAATCCCAAAGCGCCTGTCCGCCCTGAGCAGGGACTGTTGGCCATGAGAAAGAAACTTGGCCTTTATGCCAACATCAGGCCGGTTGAAACTTTTGAAGCACTCCTGCATAAATCACCCCTCCGCCGCGAACTGGTGGAAGGCGCTGAATTTGTCTGCATCCGCGAACTTACAGGTGGCATTTATTTCGGTGAAAAAGGAAGGAAAGACAATGGCAATACAGCTTTCGACACAAATACCTACACTCGTGACGAAATTGAACGCATACTGAAACTTGCATACGAGTTTGCAGGAAAACGCCGTAAAAAACTTACTGTGGTCGATAAAGCCAACGTACTGGAAACATCAAGGCTGTGGCGTGAAATAGCCCAGGAAATGTCACCATTTTACCCCGACATCAAAACAGAATATATGTTTGTTGATAATGCAGCCATGCAAATAATCCAGTGGCCCAAAAACTTCGATGTAATGGTCACTGAAAATATGTTCGGTGACATACTCACCGATGAAGCAAGCGTCATTACCGGCTCCCTGGGACTTTTGCCATCGGCATCCATTGGTATACACACCTCGGTATTTGAGCCCATCCACGGATCTTACCCGCAGGCTGCAGGTAAAAATATTGCCAATCCAATAGCCACCATACTTTCAGCTGCAATGATGTTTGAATATGCCTTTAACCTTTCTGAAGAAGGACAAGCAATCCGCGATGCAGTAGCTGCATCTATGGCCGAAGGAATTGTCACTGAAGACATATCTGCCGGGCAACCATACCGCACTTCAGATGTAGGTGATTGGATTGCCCATTATCTTTCACGCTGACCTTTATAAGAAACAGCCTCAGCAATGCGTTCCGGAATGCGCGGACTGGAATCCGCGCATTTACCTTTCTGCAAGAAAATCAGCAGATTGTACTCCCCTGCTCCCTTTAAGTAACGAAGGTGCTCCCGTTAAACAATGTAATCCGAAGCTCCTGTCAGGTATTTTCCGTGAACATTTTAAGCCAGTCAGGCATTTTATCTACAGGTTATTTTTTACACACACTTTATCCCCTGAGATACATATGTCAGAACCTGAAAAATCAGAAAATAAAAAAAGCAGGCTTCCCCTGATCTTGAGTATCATACTTTTTGCTGCAGTTATAGGCTCATATTTTCTAATTCCTGACGTAAAAAATTTCTTACAGGAAGCTTACCGGACCCTTACAAGTGAAGATGAGGAACGAATTTCCTCATGGGTTGAACAACTTGGCCTTTGGGGACCGGCATTTATTATTATTGCCATGTCTCTTCAAATGTTTTTACTTGTCATACCCTCCCCCCTCCTGATTGTAATTTCAGTTCTGGCATATGGACCGGTTATGGGAAGCATCTTATCAATCCTTGCTGTGGGTATAGCTTCCACCCTTGGGTTTTTTATCGGCAAATACCTTGGGGAAGCCTTTATTACGAAGCTGATTGGAAAGAAAAAAGAAGAAAAAATTACAGAATTGGTAGACCGCTATGGAACCTGGGCAGTGTTCATAACAAGAATAACTCCGGTCTTGTCAAACGATGCCATTAGTTTTGCCTCCGGCATTCTTCAAATGAAATTTCTGAAATTTATTGGTGCGACACTTGCCGGTATCACACCCCTCACCTTGTTGATAGCTTATTTCGGAGAAACGAACGATCGGCTGAAATGGGGATTGTTCTTGGTTTCCTTAATAAGCCTGGTTTTCCTGGCAATTTATATTATTTACGACAGGAAAAAACAGTCAGGGAAGAAAACTGTTAAGGAGTAAAATGAATTGGTTACCCTGCGATGTGGAAATCATATGTGAAAAGGTGAGTATTTTCCACAAAATACTGATTCTAAAATTTACCATTCTTTATTTCAACCTATTGCATAACAAATCGTTTAAGAAATAAAATCTCTTTGGCAGGATATTTACTTGTATTAAACAAAGGTTCTGCCTTAAGCAATTTTAATCAAAATGAAGGATATAAGAAGTCATATTGAATTGGTAGCAATGCTCATAGAATCGTTAGGTGTCATCATTATAATGGTCGGAAGCTTCTTTTTTATTTTCAGGTTTCTTATTCTCTATTTGTTCAGAAAGAAGCTCAAGACATTTACACAACTTAGAAGAGAGTTGGGCAAGGCCATATTGCTTGGGCTGGAAGTACTGGTTGCTGCTGACATCATTGCAACTGTATCGACGGAACCCACTATGGAGAGGGTGTTGGTTTTGGGCCTGATCGTAATTATTCGTACTTTTTTAAGCTTTGCCCTTGAGGTGGAACTGGAAGGAAGATTTCCCTGGCAGGGCAGAAAAGCATGATTTAATCATATAGCAAACACAACAATTTTAAAAGCAACTCATCATGGAAAAAGAAACGTACAGAGAAGAACTGAAGATTTTTGTGCAGAATGGAACTGCACTTTTAGGTGCCTATATTCTTAAACGGGTAACAGAAAAAGTACTGGAAACAGTATTTGATAAAGTAGGACCCGACCGGCCTCATGAAGAACTGGGTTGGATTGAGGCAGTAGGCTGGGCAGCATTCACAGGTGCAATGGCAGGTGCTTTGAAACTTATATTAAAAAAGAGCACAAACCTGCCGCTTGAAAAGATAAGATAAAATCTGGTAAACAAATATTCCGGTCTGATATCAACTACCAGGCCGGAATTCCTTTATCTCCGTCTGAATATTCTTGAAATAAGCCAGATAATAAAAACAATTACAAGTACTGTCAGGATTACTCCTACCCACATACCTGCACCGAAAATATCGGCAATAATATCACAGCTTTGCATGGAAAACATCAGGAAGATCATGCCAATAAAGAAAAAAATCCTGGTATAATTTTTCATTTTAATAAATTTAATTAATACATGTGCATGGGTAAAAACATCAAATAAATAATCCGCAGCAGCATTCTCGTATTTAAATGTTTTTTGTCTTTTTTAACCCTTTATACCAAAACAACCATTGGCCCGGCTTGTTTAAGAAATCAATTTGTTGCAGGAAATTAAAAAGCAAACATTAAAATTGGGAAAGGCTCTCTGCATTCCCCGAAACAGAACAATGCGGGGGGTTACAGGAGCAGTTCCGAATTTCGTGGCAGATCATACCTTCCATTTTTCCCAAGCTCATGGATGATCCGGAAAATTCTCCAAATGTGGCATATGCATTCATGCAGTTAAAAAAATTCGACTTAAAAAACTGCTCAAAGCAGCAAATTCCTGAATTTTTAAACGTATTATTATTCTCCCTCTACGAAATACACAAATCAATTATAGGGTCTATTAATTCTCCAGTGTTAATTCAATGTAAACTCAATATATACTCAAACTAAACTCAATGTAAATTCGATTATTTTCGAATTTATATTGAGTTTATACTGTATTTGCATTGACTTGAATATAGAAATAGCCTTATTCAGTTAAAGTTAAAGATCTTAACTTTATTTAAGCTGTGCAAAACCCGACCTAATAATAAGAGAGTTTTGATGAACATATAACTGATAGTAACTGCGAAATGATCTAACATAAGAAATGTATTTTCGGATTTTAATAGAACACCTTAATCAATTGAAAAGCAACTACTAAAAGTTTCTTTACCAATATCCGTTTAACACAGACCGTATGCGGTTCCTTGTAGATTTTTTCCCCCAAAAGTGTGGATTTATGAACCTAAAGGATATTAAAGAATTTTAACCCCTGCTGTTTTAATAATTTCATTATAAGCCAGATACCGATGAATTCATTCCATGGCACAGTAATTATATGAACTTATATTCCAATGAAATAAAAATAAATGCATATGAAAACAATTGTCAGATTTAGAAATCTTATTTTATTGTTCGTCCTCATCGTGTCGGTGAGTTGTAACACTTCCAGAGTATTCAGGGGTGGTGCAATCGGGGTCGGAGCAGGGGGAGCAATTGGTGGTGCCATAGGATCGCGGTCTGATAATACCGCCCAGGGGGCTATTATCGGAGCAGCCATTGGCGGTACAGCCGGGGCGCTCATTGGTAAGTATATGGACAAACAAGCAGAGGAACTGGAAAAGGATCTTGAAGGAGCTGAAATCGAAAGAGTTGGAGAAGGAATTAAAGTAACTTTTGATTCAGGTATCCTGTTTGATTTCGATTCTTCCACATTAACAGCTGAGGCCAGAAACAATATAGCTGAAATGGCTAAAATCCTTCAGAAATATGAAGACACCAATATTCTGATTGAGGGACATACCGACAGCAGAGGGGAAGAAAGGTATAACCAAAAACTTTCTGAATCAAGAGCCAGGGCAGTGGCCAATGAACTGTCGCAGCATGGGATCAAAAATGCAAGAGTTAAGCAGATAGGATATGGGGAAAACCAGCCTGTTGCTGAAAATGAAACTGAGGAAGGAAGGCAACTGAACCGAAGGGTTGAAGTAGCCATATTTGCCAATGAGGATCTTAAAAAAGCTGCTGAAGACGGAGATTTGGTAGTTCAGTAATAAAATTATAAAATTAGTAATTATGAAAAATTTAATGTATTTATTTATAGGATCTTTTATACTGCTTACAACAAACATTAAAGCCCAGGAACCGGAATTTGGTGTTAAAGCAGGATTAAACCTATCCAATATGTCAATCGATGATTCAAGTGATAAAACGATGAAAACAGGTTTTCATGCGGGTGTTTTTACTAAAATGCCTTTTACCGATGTATTTTCAGTGCAGCCTGAATTGTTATTCACGACAAAAGGTGTAAAACATTCATTCGATAATGCACTTGCAGAAGGGGAAACAAATTTCAATCTGAATTACATAGAATTACCCATAAACCTGGTGTATAACCTGTCCGATGATTTTGAATTTCATTTTGGTCCCTATATTGGGTATCTGGCTAATGCCAATGTTGATGCAAATACAGAAATTCTGAATTTTCTGGATATCAATACCGGAGACAACATTGACCGGGACCATTTCAAATCTTTTGATTTGGGGTTAACAGCAGGTTTGAATTTTAGTTTGCAACAGTTTGTATTCGGATTTAAGTATAATTTAGGTCTGACACCTGTCGCAAAGGATGATTTTCCTTCGAGAACAATACTTGGTGATGCCAAAAATTCAGTGATTCAGCTGTACGGCGGCATCAAGTTTTAAATATTAACTACTTAATACTTATATCATGATTAGATTAATTATTATCCTCCTGGTGATTGCATTGGTTGCAGCACTATTCGGTTTTGGGGGGATATCAGAAGGTGCGGCAGAGATTGCCAAAATTATTTTCTACATTTTTATCGTACTGCTTTTGCTGTCTGTAATAGCAGGTGGCGTAAGAGGATTCCGGTAAAAAGGATTTACAAAAATATTCCCTTAACACAACAAACTCTACTTCTGCTGCAGGAGCCATGCCGAAGCAGATTTTCAGAAGATTTATGGAGCTATATGCTCTTCCAGAGAAAAGCTTCCGCATGCGGAAGCTTTTTTCATATATTCATTTAAGGTACTTTGAACCAAATAAGGTGAGATCGGTTTTATTGGAAAAAAACCAGTTCTGTTTTCCGTTCATGAATTTTTATTTAAGATTCATTCGCGAAAACAGAAATAATGTTTGTATTTTGCCTTATAAAAAACCGCTAATCTATGGATTTTCCGTTGTTTCACCTCGACTTTATGGGTAACCGGATGCTGGTTGCTGTGGTTGCCATTATTCATGTAATTATTAACCATGGCCTTGCTGTGGGGTTTGCGCCCCTTGTAACCATCCTGGAGTTTACAGGTTACCAGAAAGGCAAGTCTGATCCCGAAAAAGGTAAAGCCTGGGATGAGATGGCACGCAAATTAATGTTCATTGCCTTTATCATCACTACAACTGCAGGGGCATTAACGGGTGTAGGAATATGGGTTGCAGCTTCACTGGCCAACCCTGCCTCACTTGGTAGCCTGATCAGGGTGTTTTACTTTGCATGGTTTTCAGAATGGATCATATTTGTTCTGGAAGTCGTGTTCATTATGATTTATTTTCTTACATGGAAAAAATCAAATGAATCGGCAAAAAACAAAAGAAAACATATATTATTTGGGGTCTGGCTCAGTATTTTCTCGTGGTTGACAATGGCAATCATAGTTGGTATTCTCGCCTTTATGATGGATCCCGGAAGCTGGATAGAAAAAAAATCATTATTCACCGGATTTTTGAACCCGATTTATTTGCCGCAACTGATTTTCAGGACTCCGGTTGCAATGATGATGGCGGGAACTATTGCACTGATGATTACCGGCTATGTTCTGAAAAAGAACAACAGCCATAAGCCGGGAATCATGAAATACATTTCCTTTTGGATACTTCTGTGGATGCCTGTTGCTGCTGCCGGTGCCTTCCTTTATTACTGGCACATTCCACGAACCATGGTCGGCAATTTACCTGTTGCCATGGGAACCCAGCAATTTCAGGAGTGGTATGGATCATTGCTTACCATTTCGCTGGTGGTTATTGCAATAGGTTTCACAATTGGAATATTGGGTACAATTTCACCCAAAAAGCTCCCAAAACATTTGCTTATCATACCTGTACTTGCATCCTTCCTCTTTCTGGGCACTTTTGAAAGACTGAGGGAGTTCATCAGGAAACCCTATGTTATAGGTAATTATATGTACGCTAATGGAATTCTTGTAGAAGAATATCCGCTCTATCAGCAGACCGGAATTCTGAAACATACTCCTTATTCAGAATTTTCAGATATCACTGAAGAAAATAAAATTGCAGCCGGAGAGGCTGTATTCACCCTCGCTTGCTCGAGATGCCATACTACCCATGGTATCAGTTCGGTTGTAAGGAAATTTGAACGGATGTATGGGAATGAGGCTCCGCTTGATGCGGAAGCCATGAAAGTTTATATTAAAAGCATGCACAATGTAAGGCACTACATGCCGCCATTTCCGGGGAATGATGCAGAAGTGGGTGCACTGGCTGCTTATGTTGCCGAACAGCAAAAACGGCCTCGAAAGCTTGAAGGGCCACAGATTAAAGGTGTGAATGTGAAAGATATCAGATATGAACCTGTAAACTCAACGAAATGATAGCTGCATTACTAAATCAGATCCCGGTTCCAAAGGATATTCCCCTCCCCCTGCCACTACCGGAAGGGGTACTGGTATTCATTCTTATTTTTTCCTTCCTGCTGCACATCCTGTTTATCAATCTCATGATTGGCGGCAGTATCCTTACCTTCTGGTATGAACTGAAGGGACTGAAACAGAAGGAATACGATCAACTGGCACGCCATATTGCCTCTACCATTACAGTGAACAAGAGTCTGGCAGTTGTACTGGGAGTTGCCCCTTTGCTCTCAATCAATGTATTATACACCCTTTATTTTTATTCATCCAATGCACTTACAGGGTATGCCTGGCTATCGATTGTACCATGGGTGGCAGTTTCCTTCCTGATCTTTTATCTGCATAAGTATTCATGGGACCGGCTGGCTTCACACAAATCCATTCATCTCAGTATGCTTGCCACCGGCATCTTCAGCTTTCTGCTCATTCCATTTATATTCCTCACAAACATCAACCTGATGTTGTTCCCAGAGAGGTGGGGTGAGATCAACGGATTTTTTGATGCACTTACCTTACCTAATGTTTTTCCCAGGTACTTTCACTTTTTAACAGCAAGTATGGCTGTTACAGGCCTTTTCCTGGCATGGTGGTTCGGGAGAAGGAAATTTGATGCAGAAGCTGCATTTGCACCCATTACCAAAACCTGGATAAGAAGGCAAATGTTAACTCTCACATTAATAGCCACTGGTATTCAATTTATTTTCGGGCCACTGCTTTTTCTTACACTTCCTTCAAAAGGTGTTACATGGGGGTTGTTCTGGGTTATTATGGGAGGTGTTACAGTTGCAGTGATTGTACTGGTGCAGTTATGGAAACTTATCAATCAGCCGGAGAATCAAATGGGAAAAAGATTTTATATGCTGGTCATTCTGATAACGGGCATTATCGGGTTCATGGGGACAGGAAGACACATGTACAGGGAAAATGCTTTGAAAACACATAGGGAAATGATGGCTGAACGTACTGCTGCCCATTGGAAAGCAGTTATGCAGGCACATGAAAACCTGCTGCTCCCGGAAGTTGAGGGAAAGGAAGGTTCATTTATGCCAGGGCAGAACCTGTTTCAGACAAACTGTGCCATATGCCATGCTGCCGCAACAAGGCTGGTGGGCCCTTCGATGGCAGAAGTGGCACCAATCTATCGTGACAATAATGAGGCTCTGAAACAGTGGATTAAAAACCCGGGCCGGAAAAGAATGGATTATCCGGCTATGACAGGTTTTCCCCACCTGACCGACAAACAGCTTAGTGATATTTCAGAATATGTCCTCCAGGAAGCCTGGAACTGATTAACAGGATAATATGTTACAGACAGGTTTTAGACACCCTGTATCAGATATTTTGGAGAAAAATGAGGCTTTAAAAGTGATTATGAATATTCGTCAGGGTCCGTGGAATATTCCAGTTACTTTTAAAAATTGTTGTATTTTGTGGCAGTTTAAAAATCACCGGAGGAAGCCATGAAACTCAGTTCGAGGATGCAATTTTTAATTAAAAACGGGCTAAGGGGTATTGCCTGGCTCGCGTTATTGCTATTAGCTTTTTTCTTTTTCGAAAAAATTGTAATATCAAGAGATCCTGACTTATGGGTTGAAAGGTTTTATGCCCGTCCAATAGTCATTTATCTGATTTATATTGTCTCCGAGTTCTTTATTGGCATTATACCACCGGAACTTTTTATGATATGGGCTTTCAATAAGGGGAGTACATTGCATTATATTTTTAACGTGGCATTTTTTGGCCTGGTTTCATATGGCATGGGGTTTCTTACTTTCCTGATCGGACAGTATCTCCATAAAAGGGTCTCATTCCGGTATATCCGGATAAAATTTCTGAAGCAGTCGTGGCCGCAATTAAAAAAATATGGAATATTTCTCATCATTGTGGCCGCCCTTACACCCATTCCATGGTCGGCAACCTGCCTGCTTGTAGGTTCAGCCGGTTATCCGGCCGAACGTTTTTTAAGATATGCATTGTTCCGGATCCTTCGTTTTGCCATTTATGGCTATATCGTTTTCCAGACACATCAGATTTAAAGTTCAGCAACAACATAGTTATGTCATAAAATTTAGAAGGATTTCCAGTTTTTCTTTTTAAGTTCGCAATACAATTTGATTGAAACCATAGGCCCTTCAGGGGTCTTATAAAAATAAACCGGATCATGAAAAAAACTGTATTCCTGCTGATGGCTTTTATTTTTGCCAGCCAGTTGTATTCCCAGACAAATTTCAACGGGCTCGACATGAACATGGGCAACCTGTACCGTCTTTCTGATGCAAAAACCCGCTCCATCAGTCCTGAAAACTTTTCAGGAGAAAAAGGGAAAGGAGGAATGGCCGATCCAAAAGACGGTGATCAGCTAAATATATCCAATGCAGCGCATGCCGCCCGCGACCTGGGGCAGGGCTGGAAGGTAAATCCTTTTATAAGAATCAAACCCGGAGAAACATTTACACTTGCCGAAATTGAAGGCCCGGGTGCTATACAGCACATCTGGATGACTCCAACCGGCAACTGGAGGTTCTCCATTATCCGTTTTTACTGGGATGATGAAAAAACACCTTCGGTGGAAGTTCCCGTAGGTGATTTTTTTGCTATGGGATGGAACCAGTATGCTCCCCTGAGTTCACTGGCTGTTTGCGTAAACCCCGGCAGTGCCTTTAACTGCTACTGGACCATGCCTTTCAGGAAGAAATGCAGAATAACAATGGAGAACATAAACGACCAGGAGGAAATGAGACTTTATTACCAGATAGATTATACACTGACTGATGTCCCTGCCGATGCTGCCTATTTTCATGCACAGTTCAGGAGGACAAATACAAATGAAACTTCTGATTATACAATTGTCGACAATATAAAAGGCAAAGGTCATTTTGTTGGCCTTTACATGGCCTGGGGCGTAAATAACAATGGATGGTGGGGCGAAGGCGAAATCAAATTCTTTATGGATGGCGACGGAAAGTTTCCGACTATATGTGGGACAGGCACCGAAGATTATTTCTGCGGCTCCTACAATTTCGACCGGGAGGGACAGTACAAGGAATATAATACCCCATATGCAGGCCTGCATCAGGTGATCCGCCCCGACGGAACATATAAATCACAACAGCGCTTCGGCCTTTACCGGTGGCATATTTTGGATCCTGTCAGGTTTGATAATGATTTAAGGATAACCATTCAGGATCTGGGATGGAGGCACGGAGGGAGATACCTGCCCCAGAAATCAGATATATCCTCTGTAAGTTTCTGGTACCAGGCCGAACCTCATGCTGCATTTCCAAAGCTGCCAGGGTGGCAGGAACTTGAAGTTAATTAAGGGACTATGGAAGGAAAAGCAATGATCCCAAAAGGCATCATCTGGCCATTCATCCTGCTGACCAGCCTGTTCTTTGCATGGGCAGTGCCCAACAACCTGACCGATACCATGCTCGCTGCATTTAAACGCATCATGAGCCTGACCGATTCTAAAACTGCATGGATACAGGTAGCATGTTACCTTTTGGGCTATGGGGGCTTTGCCATTCCAGCAGCCCTGTTCATTAAAAAATTCACCTATAAGTCTGGTGTAATGTTAGGCCTGGTCATGTATGCTGCAGGCACCTTTATGTTTTATCCGGCCATGCAAATGGCTGATACAAATATCAACTTCAGTTTTTTGATGTTTCTGCTTGCCCTGGTAATACTCTTTGCAGGATTATCCATCCTTGAAACATCAGCCAATTCCTATGTTTATGCCATAGGACCTGAAAGTACAGGCACACAACGATTGAATTTTGCACAGTCGTTTAATCCTTTTGGTGCAATAACCGGGGTCGTGCTAAGCCAGGTCTTCATCCTGTCGCAACTGAATACGCTAAGCGCAACAGAACGGGCAGCACTTCCGGCCAGTGAACTTGTAAATATTCAAACATTGGAACTAAATGCTGTTACCCGAACTTATATGGCTCTTGGTTTGGTAATGCTTGTACTGATGCTTGCTTTCTGGTTTACAAAAATGCCGAATCTAAAAGAAGGAGGCCAGCCACTTGATTTCAGGGGTACATTCCGCAGGCTGATGAAAAACAGAAATTATATATGGGGCGTGGTGGCACAATTTTTCTATGTCGGAGCTCAGATCGCAGTATGGTCTTTCATTATCCGATATGTGATGCAGCAACTGCAGCTCGATGCACTGGTTTCACAGCTGGGAAAAAATGCCTCTCCAGAAGAGACTATTTCACTGCTCAGAAACGTGGAACCACTTGCAGCTGCTTTTTATAATTTCCTCGAGCTGATCGGAATACAGAGCTTCCTGCCGCGAACAGCTGAGCAGGCAGGGGCAACATATTACATCATTTCGCTGATCCTTTTCGTGGTGGGCAGGTTCACCTTTACGGGTCTTATGAAATACATCAGACCAAGGAAACTGTTGGCAGCCTTATCTATTCTGGCACTTATAATGAGTATTATTACTGTTTACGCTGATGGATGGGCAGGCATATATGCCCTGATTGCCATCTCAGGATGCATGTCGCTGATGTTCCCGACCATTTACGGGCTTGGTATTGCCGGATTGGGAGAAGATACCAAAATCGGAGGGGCCGGAATGATTATGGCCATTGCAGGTGCAGCTGTTCTGACACAAATACAGGGCATCGTTTCCGACCAGTCGGGCAGCATTAAAACCGCATTTTTGGTGCCGGCTTTTGCTTTTTTAATTATAGCCTGGTACAGCCTTGTGGTAAGCAGGAAAACAATGGAACCCATCCAGGGATAAAACTATGTTTGCATCTGGGTTGTTATGACATGTGAGATTAAGAATTAAAGATTTTCACTGTTCATTTTCAAAAAATGAAAACTATTATCCTCATCATCATATCGCTTGTTATGAATGCAACATCTGAAAATGAAAACAAACTGGAAAAAGCTACGCTGGGAGGAGGCTGTTTCTGGTGCACAGAGGCAGTTTTTTTACAGCTGAAAGGCGTTGAAAAAGTGGTGCCCGGATACAGTGGAGGGCATATAAAAAACCCGGCATATCGTGAGGTAACAACCGGCCGTACAGGTCATGCCGAAGTTGTACAACTTACTTACGATCCGGGAGTTGTTAGTTTTAAGGAAATACTTGAGGTGTTTTTTGCCACTCATGACCCCACCACCCTGAACCGGCAGGGGAATGATGTGGGCACTCAGTACCGTTCTGCTGTTTTTTACCATAGTGAAGAGCAAAGACAGATTGCAGAAGAAGTTATTCAGCTCATGGAAAAGGAACAGGTATATAATGACCCTGTGGTTACTGAAGTAACAGCTTTCGACGCCTTTTACCTGGCCGAAGATTACCATCATAATTACTTTGCAAGAAACAAAAACCAGCCTTACTGCCAGTTTGTTGTAGCACCTAAAGTGGAAAAGTTCAAAAAGGTTTTCAGCGAAAAATTAAAAAGTGAAACAAGATGAATAAATGGGTCCTTTTCATGATCTTCCTGATGGCTTCGGGCATAGCTTTTGGCCAACGCGAATTCAATTATGCAGAAGGCGATTCAGTTTATACCATGAAGAGGTATGTGTTCATGTTACTTAAAAAAGGAGATAACCGGACACAGGATTCAACAGAAGCAGTGAAGATCCAGGAACAGCATATGGCCCATCTGAATAAAATGGCAGATTCAGGAAAACTTATTCTTGCAGGACCTTTTGAAGAGGGAGGCGATCATCGGGGATTGCTTGTTTTTGACATTGAAACACTGGAAGAAGCCCTGAAACTGGAAGGTGAGGATCCGGCAGTAAAAAGTGGCAGGTTAAAAATGGATGCTTTTTACTGGTGGGCTGCAAAGGGAACTGTATTAAAATAAACAGACACAAGACGCTAGATGTTTAGACACAAGACACAGAATGTTTAGACACAAGGCACAAGATAATTAGACACAAGTCACTCTGAAAATTGTATTCCAGCACTAATTAAAGTAATTTGAGTGACAGGATACATGATGGATAGACCCAAGTATGAGGATTTGATTCTGCGAAATAATTGACAGAAACTCATGTCTTGTGTCTTGATACTATTAGTCTTGATACCTATTCATTCGAAAGACACAAGATGCTTAGACACAAGTATCAAGACTTAACTGTGCTAACTAATTGACAGAAGCTCTTTTCTCTCATGTAATAGTCATTCAAAAGCAGGCTTATTTTATGGATCACGACCCCTCCCCGTCCTCCCCGAAGTGGAGGTGCAAGACGCTCTTTTGCAGCAATCTACCAAACTTGCAGCGTCCTGAAGTCCCCCTGCGGGGGATTTAGGGGGTCGTACTTGTTTTATTTTCCATATTATTTATCATAGGGCTATAATTGTTATTAGTGAGGGACTTGTGTCCTGATACTATCAGTCTTCATACCTATTCAATAAAAAGACACAAGATGCTTAGACACAAGTATCAAGTCTTAACTGTGCTAATTAACTGACAGAAGCCCTTGTCTCTCATGTAATAGTCATTCAAAAGCAGGCTTATTTTTTGGATCACGACCCCTCCCGTCCTACCCTAAGTGGAGGTGCAAGACGCTCTTTTGCAGCGATCTACCAAACTTGCAGCGTCCTGAAGTCCCCCTTCGGGGGATTTAGGGGGTCGTATTTGTTTTATTTTCCACATTATTTGTCATAGGGCTATAATTGTTATTTATGAGGGACTTGTGTCCTGATACTATCAGTCTTCATACCTATTCAATAAAAAGACACAAGATGCTTAGACACAAGTATCAAGACTTGATTCTATTAATTAACTGACAGAAGCTCTTGTCTTGTGTCTTGATACTATTAGTCTTGATACCTATACAATTAAATAAGTTGAGCTATAATTTTACGATTTTGCCTTTTTGGAATATTACATTTCCTTTCCATAAAACATAAACATATAATCCTTTAGGTAAGGCCTCAGTCCTGATTTCATGTATCTGCTCCCCTTCTGCGACCATGAATTGTTTTTCTGTAATCAGTAATCCCCCGATATTGAACAACTGGATACGTATATTCAGGTTTCTCTGAGAAACAACCTTTACTTTGAGTTCATTGACCATGGGATTCGGGAAAACCTCGGCAGCAAAATCTATTTCTACCGGAGGTTCCTGCCCTCCGCACCGCCCGGGCAGATGGGTGTCAATATAATAAAGCCTGCTTATCAGCCAGTTTTCCATCCATGCAATTTCATCGGAATGAGTTGCGGCAACATAATAGTTTGGCCATACATACTGCCCCAGTACCGGCCAGCGCTCAAAGTTCCGTGCAATGGCGCCGCCGAGGACCTGAACAAGGCTATCGGCAACTTCAGTAATTCTGGGGTTAGTCCACTGGTTCTCCCTTAAATCGTTCCAGCGGCACCTCAGAACACGGGTAAAAGCGGTATCAGCCATAATGCCCGTCCACCAGAAAGGATTCACCCAGCTATCACCTGTCATTGGGGAATATATTTGGAAGTCATAGGGAGTCCAGGCATTTTGATAATCGGCATTACCGAATGCCAGATTAAAATCCCATATAGGCCCTGCCTTCAGTTTTCCATTTTTATCCTTGTGCAGAAAGGTGCTTAACCGGTAACCATCTATGTTTTTTGAAAGTTCGTTTATCAGAATGAAGTCGACAAATGATGGTATATCAATATATTCCTTATAACTTCCGATCCCCTGGAATTTTTTGGAGAATACTGCTTCTTCAAACTGGGTAATATAATTCCTTATGTAGTTTTTCTGCTCATTTACAATTTCATCGTCGGCAGGTATCTCATACTGGTAAAATGTAGAGTTGCCATTTGAGTTCCTGTAAGGGGAAAACCATCCTCCTCCCCCGCTTCCTGTAGTTTTATCGATTTTTATGATATAGCCTCCGGTAAGATCGGCACCTGAAACTTCATCTGGATTCAGGGTTGCAATGTCAACCCTTACTTTGTCGCGCTTTACTTTTTCCATCAGCATATAAATGCCCTGGTACCGGTTGTTCAGAAAGAGTTCTACAAAAACGAACCTTGATGCATAATGGCCTAATGACTGCGCAAGTGTAAATGTAAGTGCATTTCTGATCAGCGATTTATCGGAATAGGGCCCGTAAAAAATCCAGTCTTCTTCTTCGGGTAATCCCAGCAACGGGAAATCCAAATCTTCACCTGTCTCATTTTTTGTTTCGAATCCATACGACTTTTTTGGAAACATCTGCGATGAAGATCCGCGGACTTCGATGGCTATCTTTCCATTGTAATGATTATGTGTATCGCTTGTATGATTTGTATTTCCATCCCCATTCCATATGATACCCATATTTGCCATGATTTTAGGCTCATCAGCAATCTGGCTTCCTTCTGTATCTATAAAAACCAAAGGCAGTGAAGAACTGAACTGCCGGTTTTGAGCAACAGTGAAGAGGATCACTAACATGAACCCGGCAATGCATGTTGTTTTCTTCATCATTTCTGACACCATTCCTTTAAAAAAAAATTATCCCGGAATTTTTCCGGGATAATTCCTGATTTATAAATTTCAGAACCGGTTACAGCTCCCTAATCCAAATATTCCTGAAGCTTACCGGGTTACCATGGTCCTGCAGTGTGATGCTTCCAGGGCCGTGTTTTTTAATGTTATACTCAGGGATGCCGATATATTCTGTCGGGCCACGTAATTTAACGTGATCTTGTACAAGCACACCATTATGAAGTACAGTAACCACGGGAGGAGTAAAATAAGTACCATCATCTTTAAACCGGGGAGCAGTGTAAATAATATCATAGGTCTGCCATTCCCCGGGCGCTTTGCAGGCATTTACAAGAGGTGCATTCTGCTTATATATACTACCAGCCTGTCCGTTGCGGTATGTGCGGTTGTTGTAGTTATCAAGGATCTGGATTTCGTAACGTTCCTGCAGGAACACGCCACTGTTTCCCCGCCCCTGGCTCGTGCCCACAACTTCTGAAGGAGAACGCCATTCAATGTGCAGCTGAAAATCTTCAAAAACCCTTTTGGTTTTGATGATTCCACCACCTTTCTGAACAGTCACTGCTCCATCTTCAACTTTCCATTTTGGCGATGAGCCATCGCCACTGGTCCATTCACTTTCAATGTCAGTTCCATTAAAGAGGATGATTGCATCAGAAGGTGCATCCATGGGTGTAGTGCCCGGAGTAACTACCCTTACTTCAGGTTCCCAGATTTCTGTCATTTCAGGTTTCATGGGCATAGGCCCTTCTGTTTGTGCCATAAGTGTAAATGCTGTTAAAGTTAACATACAAAATAGTATACTATTTCTTTTCATTTTTGATTTTTTATTATAGTTGATTATTCCTCCAAATCTGTCTGGCATCAAATTTAACAAAAAAGTACAGTTACAGTCCCAGTTCTTCCATAATTGCTTCAATTTTGGCATCAGCAGCATCACCGGCTGCATCAAAACCAGCTCTTGAATTCAGTTCCCCCTTCACCTCAAAATAAAATTTGATTTTAGGTTCGGTGCCTGAAGGTCGAACTGAAATTTTTGTACCATCCTGAGTAAAAAACTGAAGAACATTGGAAGTAGTCTTCTGATCGATCTTCACTTTTTCACCGGTAAGAAGATTTTTAGCTTCAAGTGTTGAGTAATCCTTCACCCATTCAAGGGGAGAACCACCGAGATTCCTGGGTGGCTTTACACGAAAATTTTCCATGATTTTCTGGATTTCGTCGGCACCTGTTTTTCCGGGGCGTACTACGTATTTCATTTTTTCTTTTGAGAAACCATATTCAAGGTAAATATCCTGCAGCAGTTCATATAATGTTTTACCCTGATCGATAGCCCATGCGGTTATCTCGGCCATCAGAGCACAAGATGATACTGCATCCTTATCGCGGACAAAATCAGCCGGCATAAAACCGAAGCTTTCTTCACCTCCACCAATATATTTCTTCTTTCCTTCCAGTTCACGTATGACTTCTGCTATGTATTTGAAGCCTGTATACACATCGAAACACTCAATATCGTTCCTGTCGGCTATTTCAGCAATCATTTCGGTTGATACGATTGTTTTAACAACAAACTCATCACCTTTAAGCGAACCTGCTTCCTTCATTTTGGTGATGATGTAGTAAATAAACAACAGGGCAGTCTGGTTCCCGTTAACGATAATATATTTTCCCTTGTCATTTTTAACGGCTACACCAATACGGTCAGCATCGGGGTCAGTTGCCATCACAACATCGGCATCCACTTCATATGCTTTTTTTATGGCCATTTCCATTGCAGCTTCTTCTTCAGGATTAGGAGATACAACCGTTGGAAATTCACCGCTTACCACATCCTGTTCCGGAATGTTGATGATATTGGTAAAACCAAACTTTCTCAATGCAGCAGGAACAAGTTTAACACCAGTACCATGGATTGGTGTAAAAACAATTTTTATATCGTGATGTTTTTGAACAATTTCAGGCGAAATAGAAACAGTTTTTACTTTTTCAAGGAACTTCTGATCCATTTCCACTCCCATGATTTCAATAAGGTTGTTGGATCCTTCAAACAGGATATCTTCAGGCTTAACCTTCAGAACTTCGTCAACAATATTTTCATCATGCGGAGCAACAATCTGAGAGCCGTCGTCCCAGTATGCTTTATAGCCGTTATATTCTTTGGGGTTATGAGAAGCAGTCAGAATAATTCCGCTTTGACATCCAAGTTCACGTATCGCAAATGAAAGCTCAGGTGTAGGACGCAGGTCTTCGAACAAATATGCTTTGATACCATTGGCAGCAAAAATCTGAGCACATGTTTCGGCATAAAACCTGCTGTTATTCCTGCAATCATGGCCAATAGCCACTTTAATCAAAGGCAGGGAAGCAAAATTCTTTTTCAGGTAATTAGCCAGTCCCTGGGTTGCTGCACCTACAGTGTACTTGTTCATCCGGTTGGTGCCCACCCCCATAACGCCACGCAACCCTCCGGTTCCAAATTCAAGATTTTTGTAAAAGGAATCAACAAGTTCGGTGGAATCATCAGCATCGAGCATACGGCGGACTTCCTTTCTTGTTTTTTCGTCATAGGTTTCAGACAACCATTCCTGTGCTTTTTCGTGAATTTCAGTAAGCAAAGTTTTATTTTCCATATTGTTATTGTACTTTAAGTTTATCAAGGCAAATCTTCAAACTATCTTTCCAAAAAGGAATTTCAATATTAAATGTAGCTTTTATTTTGGACTTATTCAATATGCTGTAGTGAGGACGTTTGGCAGGGACTGGAAATTCTTTGGTAAGGATTGGAACCACCCTTACAGGCATTTCTGCAAGTTCAAAGATTGTTTTCGCAAAATCGTACCAGCTGGCCACTCCTTCATTGGAATAATGATAAACTCCGGGTGAAATTTTCTTATTGCCGCCATCATAATGTTCAATAATTTTAAGGATGGCAACAGCCAGATCAGCAGCATAAGTAGGAGTTCCAACCTGATCGAATACAACATTCAAAGTCTCCCGTTCTTTCCCAAGCCTAAGCATCGTTTTTACAAAATTATTACCGTAAACCGAATATAACCATGAGGTTCTTATGATCAATGCATCAGGATTGCCACCTTTGACAAGATGCTCCCCTGCCAGCTTTGTTTTTCCATAAGCCCCCTGTGGATTTACAGTATCTATTTCGGTGTATGGAGTATATGAATGTCCATCGAATACATAATCAGTTGAGATATGAATAAATCCAATCTTTTGAGTTTTCGTGATACGGGCAAGGATCCCCGGCGCAACAGCATTTATTTTCAATGCAACCTGAGTTTCTGTTTCAGCCTTATCCACGGCAGTGTATGCAGCACAGTTGATCAGGAATCCAGGCTGGTGTTGCTGAAAAAATAAACCAACGGCCTTTTCATCGGAAATATCCAAAGTATCGACATCGGTAAATATAAATTCCCATTCAGGATAATTTCCGGAAAGTTCCTTCAGTTCATTTCCAAGCTGGCCATTTGACCCTGTAACAAGTATTTTCATCTTCCTGTGAAGTTAAAATTCATTTCTGCCTGACTGAAAAAAGGTGCGTTCCTGTCTTTATCTGAAATAACAGGTTCAATGTCTCCCAGCCTCCAGTCGATTGCCAGATCCGGATCGTTTATATTAACACATCGCTCGAAAATGTTGTTGTAAAAGTTATCACATTTATAACTAAAAATGGCTTTTTTACTTAAAACAGAAAATCCATGTGCAAATCCTGATGGTATGAATAATTGTTTTTTTGATTCTCCATCGAGTTCAAGTCCAAACCATTTGCCGAAAGTAGGTGAACCTTTCCGCAGATCAAGGGCTACATCAAAAACTTTCCCTTCCACTACCCTTACAAGTTTAGCCTGCGACCATGGCTCGAGCTGGTAATGAAGCCCTCTTACAACACCCTGCATGGATTGAGATTCATTATCCTGAATGAAGCGGGTTGTTATTCCTGCCTTTTCGTAACGTGAAGATTGCCATGATTCAAAAAAATATCCTCTATGATCAGACCTTACATCCGGTTCAATTATAAGCACTCCGTGAACCGGTGTTTCAATTACTTTCATCTTTTATATTTTGTTTATTATATATCAATAATATCATTGTAAGCTGAAACATGAAATTCCGGCTATGCTGTCATATTTAAGATTTATTTCACTACTAGAAATCAAAAAGAAAGAATTTGTTTTTCAGCAAGACGTAACAGATATTCTCCGTACTGATTTTTGCTTAAGGGCTGTGCCAGTTCAATCAGCATCTCTCTTGTAATAAAGCCCATTTTATAGGCAATTTCTTCAATGCACGACACTTTTAAACCTTGCCGCTGTTCAATGGTTGCAATAAAATTTGATGCCTGAAGCAGACTGTCGTGTGTACCTGTGTCCAGCCATGCAAAGCCGCGTCCCAAAAGTTTTACATTTAACTTATCTTCTTCAAGGTATAACCTGTTTAAATCGGTAATTTCAAGCTCACCCCTTTTTGAAGGCCGCAATCTTTTGGCTTTCTCCACCACATCGTTAGAGTAGAAGTACAATCCTGTTACTGCATAGTTGGATCTGGGATGCTGAGGTTTCTCCTCAATTGAAATTACTTTGCGCAAATGATCAAACTCCACTACCCCGTAACGCTGCGGGTCATTTACGAAATAACCAAAAACAATAGAACCTTCCTGCAGCCTTGCTGCATCTTCGAGGATGGAACGAAAGTTATATCCATAAAATATATTATCACCTAAAATCAGGCAAACAGAGTCGTTGCCAATAAACTCCTCGCCCAACAGGAAAGCCTGTGCCAGTCCGTCGGGTGAAGGCTGTACTTTATAAGAAAAATTTAATCCAAGCTGGCTTCCATTGCCAAATAATTCTTCATATAACCTTAAATCTGCAGGAGTTGAAATGATAAGAATTTCACGGATGCCGGCAAGCATGAGTACCGATAAAGGATAATAAATCATCGGCTTATCATAAACCGGAATGAGTTGTTTTGAAATACTTCTGGTTATAGGATAGAGTCTGGTACCTGACCCACCGGCGAGAATAATACCCTTCATGTTATCTGGTTTAATCTTTAATAGGATTCAAAATTAGTAAAATTAAAAACGTTGGCATAATTTAGGTATAACTAAAACTAGGGAGTGATCTTGACTGGAGCCTTATAATGATTATAATTAACAGAAAATGAAATAAAAAAATGGAAAACCTTTGATCAAAGTGAATTAAGTTTTAATTTTGCGCGCGTTTTAGAACAAAGATAATGTCTAACTTATTAATTATTTTAAAATTAGAATGACAGAGAATAAAAATGAAAAAGTGGAACAGGTTGAGCAGGAAGAACTGAATGCTCCCGAATCTCCGGTTCAGGAAGATGTAGTTCCTGTAGAAAGTAAAAAACCTGTAGAATTACACACCTCTGATGAAAATGATGAGGAAGTAGTTGAAGCAAAGGAAGAAGTAAATGAATTGGTGCAGACTGTAGATATGCAGGATGCGGGCACAAAAGAAACCAGACCTGAAAAAACCAAATCAGGAAAAAAAGCAGCAGAAGAAGAAGAATTTGACTGGGACAGTTTGGAATCAGGCCTGGATGCATATTCTGCTTCCCAAAGAGAAAATCTTGAGAACATGTATGACAATACATTGAACACCGTTACCGAGAAAGAGGTGCTCGATGGTACTGTTATTGCATTGAACAAACGTGAGGTTGTTGTTGACATAGGCTACAAGTCAGATGGAATTGTAAGCTTAAATGAATTTCGTTACAACCCGGAATTAAAAGTGGGTGATAAAGTGGAAGTATACATTGAAAGCCTGGAAGACAAGAAAGGCCAGATGATTCTTTCGCATAAAAAAGCCCGTGCAACACGTTCGTGGGATCGCGTGAACGAAGCTCTTGAAAAGAATGAAATCATTAAGGGTTACATCAAGTGCCGTACAAAAGGTGGTATGATTGTAGATGTATTCGGTATTGAAGCATTCCTTCCAGGTTCTCAGATCGATGTAAAACCCATCCGCGATTACGATGTATTTGTAGGCAAAACAATGGAATTCAAGGTTGTAAAAATCAATCATGAATACAGAAACGTAGTTGTTTCCCACAAGGCTCTTATTGAAGCCGAACTGGAACAACAGAAAAAAGAAATTATTGCAAAACTCGAAAAAGGTCAGGTTCTTGAAGGCACAGTTAAAAACATCACCTCCTACGGAGTGTTTATGGATTTAGGTGGTGTCGACGGACTGATCCACATTACAGACCTTTCATGGGGCCGCATTTCACATCCAACTGAAATCGTTGAACTCGATCAGAAACTGAATGTGGTTATCCTTGATTTTGATGATGACAAAAAACGTATCGCACTTGGACTGAAGCAACTTACTCCTCATCCATGGGATAAACTTGATGAAACCCTGAAAGTAGGTGATAATGTTAAAGGTAAAGTAGTTGTACTTGCCGATTACGGTGCATTTGTTGAGATCGCTCCCGGAGTGGAAGGCCTGATTCATGTTTCTGAAATGTCATGGAGCCAGCATTTACGCAGTGCTCAGGATTTCCTGAAGGTCGGTGATGAAGTGGAAGCAGTTATCCTGACCCTTGACCGTGATGAACGGAAAATGTCGTTGGGCATGAAACAACTGAAGTCTGATCCATGGGAGAAAATAGGAGAAACTTATGGTGTGGGCACAAAACATAATTCTGTGGTTCGCAACTTTACCAACTTTGGAGTTTTTGTTGAGATCACTGAAGGAGTTGATGGACTGATCCACATTTCTGATTTGAGCTGGACAAAGAAAATTAAACACCCTTCAGAATTCACTTCCATAGGAGATGAAATTGAAGTGGTTGTGCTTGATATCGATACAGAAAACCGCCGCCTCAGCCTCGGACACAAACAACTGGAAGAAAATCCATGGGATGTGTTTGAAACCATTTTCACAACAGATTCCATACATGAAGGAACAGTTGTTGACTTAATGGATAAAGGTGCAGTAGTAGCTCTTCCATACGGAGTAGAAGGATTTGCCACACCACGTCACCTTGTTAAGGAAGATGGTGCTCAGGCAAAACAGGATGAAAAACTTGATTTTAAAGTGATCGAATTTAATAAATCAGCTAAACGAATCATTGTTTCTCATTCAAGAGTATTCGAAGATGAAAAACGTGCAGAAGATGCTTCAAAACGTAAGGCTCAAACACGTACTGCAAAAAAAGCTGTAAAAACGGTGAACGATAATATGGAAAAAACCACTCTTGGTGATATTTCTGATTTGGCTGCACTTAAGACACAGATGGAGAAAGACGAACAAAAAGAGAAAAAAGGTGATACCGAAAAATAATCTATAATTCGTATTCTTTGTTATCTTGTTTTTTGTAAATTGTAAACATGTCAACTGAAATTGTAAAAAAAGAGGAGTTCACGGTAGTTAAATTAAATTCCGTAAGACTGGATACCAATAATGCATCTGAGTTAAAATCGGAGTTTTTATTTCTGAACAACAACGGGGAGAACAATATCGTACTGGATTTAAGCAGCTGTAAATACTGCGATTCATCCGGATTGAGAGCTATCCTGGTTGGGAACAGACTGTGTGAAGACAGTATAGGTACATTTATAGTGTGCGGATTACAACCTGATGTGGAACATTTGATCAGGATATCAATGCTTCATACTGTGCTGCTGATTGTAAAGAATATGGAACAGGCCGAAGATTTAATTTACAGAAAAAAAGAGATGTAAGAACTGCATGCTATTCGAATTAACCATATTGGGAAGTAGTTCAGCAATTCCTACATCTGAAAAATATCCTACCGCCCAGGTGTTAAAAACACCTGGGCGGTTTTTTTTAATCGATTGTGGTGAAGGAACCCAGATTCAGCTGCGCCGGCAAAAAATCGGATTCGGCAGAATAAGGCATATATTTATCTCACACCTTCATGGTGACCATTTTTATGGATTGATCGGCCTTATTTCCACATTCAACCTGCTTGGTCTAAAAAATGACATTCATGTATATTCCCCTTCCCAGCTAAAAGATGTTATACAGCCACAACTTGATTTTTTAAAAGGAGAAATGCAATTTAAAGTCATTTTTCATCCGCTGAATTTTAAAAAGCCGGAAGTCATTTATGAAGATAGAAGAATGGAAGTAACTTCATTCCCGTTAAATCACAGTATCAATTGCTGCGGTTTCTTATTCAGGGAAAAAACAAAGGAACCCAATATCAGGAAAGAATCTATTCAGAAGTACAATATCCCTGTAGAAAAAATGAAGGATATCAAAAAAGGAGCGGATTTTATCACTACTGAAGGAGTTACGGTTCCAAATCATGAACTGACCACTCCCCCGCCTGCTGCCCGGTCATATGCATTTTGTTCTGATACTGCGTACCATCCTCCTGTTGCTGATGTAATTAAAGGATGCAACCTGATGTACCATGAAGCGACTTTCACAGAAGAACTTCGCGATTGGGCTGATAAAACCTATCATTCTACTGCTATGGATGCGGCCAAATTGGCAAAACTGGCAGAAACAGGTAAATTGCTTATCGGCCATTTTTCCACTCGGTATGAAGATGAAAAACCTTTTGTCGATGAAGCCAGAACAATCTTCGCTGAAACTGAAGCAGCCGTGGATGGCAAAACTTACTCAATCTGAAAATCATTCTCATATTTTCAGGAAACTCCTGATTCACCAAAAAATTTTTTATTGAAGTTCACCAGGAAGAGTTTTTCTACCGGCCTTGTAAAAGCGGTATACAGCCACCGGTAAAAATCATGGTCGAGCATTTCTTCCACAATGTAGCCATGATCAACAAACACAGCCTTCCATTGTCCTCCTTGTGCCTTATGACAGGTAAGGGCATAGGCATATTTTACCTGCAAGGCATTGAAGTATGGATTTTCCTTTACTTTCTTCCACCTGTTTCGCTTGTTCCTGATATCAGAATAATCTTCCGACACCGCTTCAAACAATTGCCTGTTCTGCTCAGAAGAAAAGGTTGCAGTCTCCAGTGACAGAACATCCAGAAAAATTTTACAATCGAGCTCTATATTATCATAGTCTACAAACCTAAGGCTCACATTGGCATACCTGAAACCATACATTTCCTCATAACTATATATCGAAACCACTTCGGCTATTTCACCATTGGCAATGAAATCAAATTCTGCATCTTCTCCTGCCCAGAAGTAATTATTCTTAACTACCATCAGCAAGTCACCCCTTTCAATTTCGTTTTCCCTGTATAGGATGGTCCCTCTGATGCCTTTGTTAAATAAATTTGCCCTCTTATTGGAACGGGTTATCACAATTGTTTCAAACACGCCATAACTGTCATAACATGAGGATATCTCTTCTATCAAATCTGCACCCGAAATGCGTATTACATCATGAAACCCATCCAGTTCCAGCGGTAAAAAACCTGAAGGATTACCTTGTTCTATGTATTTCCGTATTTGGGTAGCACATGCCAGTATGCCTGATCCTGCTGCCTGCCTTACTACTTCACGGAGTGTATATTGATATATTCCAAAACCTTCCCCTTCTATGATATCAGCCTCCAGCGCCGGACTGAGACTTAATCCCACGGGAGGCAACTGTGCAGTATCTCCTGCCAGAATCAACCTGCAGTTGTTTCCTGAATAAACATATTCCAGCAGGTCATTCAACAACCTGCCACTTCCAAATACAGAATTTTCTGTACCTTCATTTGAAATCATTGAGGCTTCATCCACCACAAACCAGGTATCGGAATATAAATTTTTATCAAGTACAAAATGGCCCATTCCATCTGCAGAGGATTGCTGCCGGTAAATCTTCTTATGGATTGTAAAAGCTGGAGATGATGTATACCCGGACATGACCTTGGCAGCCCTTCCTGTAGGTGCCATTAATACTACCCTGAACTTCATTTCCTTCAGGGTTTGGGTCAATGCATTGATAAGCGTGGTCTTTCCAGTCCCGGCATATCCTTTAATCAACATGATGGCATCAATGCCATCAGAGGCAATAAACTCAGCCAATCCTTCCAGTAACTGAAGCTGGCCTTCCGTGGGAATAAAAGTAAAATGTTGCTCAAGCAACGATTTGACATGTTTTTTAATCATATCAGCTAAAATAACAAAGGGCAAAGGAAAGTAATTTATTTTTTTTTATAATTTTGCACAAAATCGTCAGTAATCTTATTAAAACTATAGAAATGAGAACCGTTATTCAAATTGTACTTATTGTTGTTGCCATTGGTCTGACATACTTTATTTATATCGGCATTCAAAAGCCCATCCAATTTGAAAAAGCCAGAGAAGCAAGGTATCAGGCTACTATCGAAAAGCTGAAGGATATCCGAAAAGCCCAGCTGGCTTATAAGGATGTATACGGTCGTTTTACCGGAAGCTGGGATACCCTTATCAATTTCATAAAATATGATTCTGTGAGAAACATCCGCAAAATTGGCGAATTATCAGATAGTATGATTGAAGCAAAAATTACTGAAAGAAGAGCTGTGCAATTAGGATTGATAATTCGTGACACAATCAGGGTCAGTGTAAAAGATGCATTGTTTAGTCCCAACTACAATCCCGATAATCTAAAGTACATTCCGGTTCCTGACACAACTGCAGAATTTATGCTTGGTCAGAATACCATTACTACCGGTTCTGGCATCAGAGTTCCAGTATTCGAAGTGAAAGCACATAACAATGTTATCCTGAGAGGACTGGATAGGCAATATGTCATTAACATGAATGAACAGCGGAGACTTAATGAAAGATATCCGGGACTTAAAGTAGGTTCACTTACAGAAACAGTTAACAACGCTGGAAACTGGGAATAACAAAATGACTGGCCTGATTGAAGATACAGGTTTTGATCATAACCGAACTGAAAATTATAAATTATCCATCCAGGTAAGCCTGGATGGATTTTATTTTTCAATTGTTAACCCTCAACTCAATCGTTTGCTGGCTCTAGATCACCTTCCTCTTTACCTTAGTACTGAAAAATTTATTGGACGACGTCTTGAAGAATGGCTTACCAATAATGAAATTTTACAAAAAAAATTCGCAGAAACTATTATTTATTATCATACACCAAAATTCACACTTATTCCTTCCGAGTTTTACAATTACGAAAAAAAAAATAAAGTTGCTGCCCTTGTTCTTGGCAGACAAAATGGATTCATTTACCACGACAATTATCTTGCTGGTGAAAAAGTTAACCTGGTATTTGCTATCCCTGCATCACTGCCGGATATACTTTCACAATATATGCCAGGCATAAAACTGCTCCATCCGCTTCATGCAATGGAGCAGGAACTTCATAAACTTGCTGGCAACTCTGGAAGCCATCTGCTTCTATACTTTCATGGGAAAAGCTTTTACCTTTTGCTCCATTCTGCTGAACAACTTTTATCTGTAAACAGTTTCAGCTGGTTCAACTCCAGCGATGTGCTGTATTATACCCTCTCTCTCATGAAACATTTAAAAACAGACCCATCATCAACTGCATTATTACTTGCAGGAGAATTGAACGCAAACAGTAATTTGCATGCTGAACTGATAAAATATTTTAACCGAACCATTATTATCACACCAGAGATTAACTACAACGCTGAGATTTTCAGGGAACCATTGCACCGGTACATTGTTTTATTCTGATTATGCGTATAGTAGGAGGAAAATACAGGGGAAGAACTTTCACGCCCCATAAAAGCTTTACCGCCCGGCCTACAACCGATCTGGCAAAAGAGGCCCTTTTCAATATTCTTCATAACCGGTATGATCTTTCCGAATTGAAGATCCTCGACCTGTTTGCTGGTACCGGCAGCATTGGATATGAATTTATCAGCAGAGATGCCCGTGAAATAACTTTTGTGGAAAAAAATCCCCTCCACGTACGCTTTATTCAGGAAGTGGTTGAGAAACTGAAAATCGATAATGCCCGGGTTGTCCGCGATGATGCTTTCCGTTTCATCAAGTTTACCAAGTATAAATTCGACATTGTATTTGCCGATCCTCCATTTGATTTTCCATACATTGCCGAGGTTCCTCCGGCTGTAATACAATCAGGAATACTTAATCCGGGAGGCTTGTTAATAGTTGAACATTCAAAAGACCAAAGCTTTATAAATACTCCTTTTTACAGCGAAACGAGGCATTATGGCAAAGTAAACTTCAGCTTTTTTACAGTATAAAACAGGCCTTACCCGGATAAATCCGGATAAGGCCTGTTTAACATTTGCCTGATATATATCAGTTTGTTTTCCTCTTGATGCTGCAACCAATTGGTTTTGTTTCAGCAACCGCCACTTCTCCACCATTGGCAAGGCTGGTTAATGCCTCTTTGACATAATTCTTTTTAACCTCATTTGCACTCTTGTAGTTATCATCAATTGCACCTTTATATACAAGTTCCATATCCTTGTCGAACAGGAATACGTGCGGAGTGGTCTGACCACCATAGGCATTTGCAATCTGGCTGTCTTCATCCACTACATAATGAAAATTGTAATTGTTATCCTTTGCATGCTTTTTCATAGCTTCGTAGGAGTCTACCCCATCCCGATTACCATAATTGGAGTTGAGCACAATCATGCCAACCTTGTTCTGGTCGGCCCACTTTTTCATTTCATTGTAGCGGTCCTGCCATTGAAGAACAAAAGGACATGTATTGCTGGAAAACATTACAAGCAGCCCGTTTTCACCGGTAACATCAGCCAGCGACACCTTTTCTCCTGAAACATCCAGCATTTTCACATCCGTAAGTGTAGCTTTACCACCGATGCCAATTGTTCCTTTAAGCGCCATTGCAGGAACAAATGCCATCACAAACAGAAATACAAACAGTTTTTTCATAGCTTTTTAAAATAATGTTATAAATAAAATACTTTTAACTCTTTAATAAATAAAAACATTTTTTAGTTCAAAATGTTCATGATTATCAAAATGAATAAAATTGATTATTAACCGGTTAAACGGGGTTTATGGAGCTTAATTCACTTAGAGACGAGTATACCTTTTCAGGTCTGAATCGCGATAGTATAGAAAAAGATCCTTTCGGTCAATTCAAAAAATGGCTGGATGAAGCCTTGCATGCAGGAATAAAATATCCTACAGCCATGTCAGTAGCCACCATGGGCACTGATGGATTTCCACGTTCACGTATAGTTTTGCTGAAATATTTTGATTCAACTGGATTTATATTCTTCACAAATTACGAAAGTGAAAAAGGGGTTTCGTTGGAAGCCAATCGTGCTGCCGGACTTCATTTTTTCTGGCCTGAACTGGAACGACAGGTTATTATTACAGGCTATTGTGAAAAAACCGACAGCTCCCTGTCGGAGGAATATTTCAATACCCGCCCCCTGGAGAGCCGCATCAGCGCCTGGGCTTCCCCTCAAAGCAAGGAAGTACCGTCACGTGAGTACCTGGAATCCCTATATAATGAATACGAAAAAAAATTTGAAAACAAAGAAATCCCACTTCCACCATTCTGGGGTGGTTTCCGGTTGGTGCCCAACAAAATTGAGTTCTGGCAGGGACGGGTAAACCGACTCCACGACAGAATTCTTTACGAGAAAATTAGCACTGACTGGATTATTAAAAGACTGGCGCCATAAAGCAGAAGCCTTGACAATCCTTTTTTGACAGATATTTATTCGAAATCAAGCTTAAACCGTTCCTTCAGAATTTCTAGTTTTGGATTCTTCTTCAGCATCTCAAGGTACTTTTCCGAATCGGTGTAGATCATTTTGGCCCTTGATGTTTGTGTAATATTTGTGGCTAATTCAACCTTTGAATTTTTCAATTCGGTTCGAAGCCATGATATAAGCTCCGGTTTAATGGAGGTAATCAAATCATCCTGCACAGAATTATCGATGTCCAGGACCAGCCTGTATCCTTCTTCCAAACGCGGAATCCTCGAAAGTGTGGACTGCAGGTTGGGCCTGTCGTGAAGTCTGGTTACAAAATCATTCCACTTGATCTCCATTACTTCAGCAGTAAAATCATTTATTTCTCCTGTACCATGAAAAACCTCATGCTGCTGTTTGGAAGTGAGTTTATCATCCCCCATTTTTCCCGCAAGTGCATCTTTTATGGATGGTGATCTCATTTGGTCGGGGCGTCGCATGGGAGGCTTCTTTACCACTGCCTCCTTAACCGGAGCAGGCTGTGGAGCAATATTTTCAGCAGGTGATGCTGCCGGCTCATTTACAAATAGCGGCATTAACACATCGTCAGGTTCATCACCTTGTGGATACGAAACTATTTTTTTTTTTGGGTCAGCTGGGCCATCCTGATAAGTGCGAGTTCAATCAGGAGCCGTTTATTCTGGCTCATTTTATATTGCATATCGCACTCATTGCTGATTTCAAGAGCCTGCAGAAGAAAATCACTGTCACAACCTGCAGCCTGTTTTTTGTATCTTTCCTTCACTTCCCCACCTACTTCAAGAAGTTGAACGGTAACAGCATCACGGCAAACAAGCAGGTCACGTAAATGCCCGCTAAGCCCGTTTATAAAATGGTGCCCGTCGAAACCCTTACCAAGAATTTCATCAAATACCATGAGAGAACTGGCTACTTCATTATTCAGGAAATGGTCAACAAGCTTGAAATAATAATCATAGTCAAGCACATTCAGGTTCTCTATCACGTCGTGATAGGTAATATTCCTGCCGCTGAAACTTATAATCTGATCAAAAATTGAAAGTGCGTCGCGCATGGCACCGTCAGCTTTTTGGGCAATCACATTCAATGCTTCCTTTTCAGCAATAACACCTTCCTTTTCAGCAACAAAGCTGAGATGTGAAGCAATGTCCTCCACATTAATGCGTGTAAAGTCAAAAATCTGGCAACGGGAAAGAATGGTGGGAATGATCTTGTGCTTTTCTGTGGTAGCCAATATAAAAATTGCATGTTTTGGCGGTTCTTCCAGTGTTTTCAAAAATGCATTAAATGCATTTGATGAAAGCATGTGCACCTCATCGATGATATATACACTGTACCTGCCAACCTGCGGCGGAACCCTCACCTTGTCTATCAGTAACCTGATATCATCAACAGAATTGTTTGATGCAGCATCAAGTTCATGAATGTTAAACGACCGGTTGGAATTAAAGGCTTTGCAGGATTCACATTCATTGCAGGCTTCAATGTCATCCGAAAGATTGGAACAGTTGATTGTCTTTGCAAATATACGCGCACATGTGGTCTTGCCTATACCCCGTGGTCCGCAAAAGAGGTATGAATGGGCAAGTTGCCTGGTTTTAATGGCATTCTTTAACGTAGAGGTAATGGAACTCTGAGCCACTACCGTATCAAATGAATCGGGCCTGTATTTTCGTGCTGATACTATAAAATTTTCCATCTATCCGGTGATCTTACGCATTCGGCCAAAGATAAACAATTCTGCTTTTTTACCTTTTAAAACTTATCAACAACAAATTATCATTTTTGTACAAACCAAACTTTAATTAATTTTCCACCCTCAATATGACAATACATACAATGAAAAAACATACATTCATTTTGGTTCTGATTCTCCTTCATGCCGGAAATGCCGTTTGCCAGTATAAAACCCTGCATGATTTCACTGCACAGACCATTGATGGTGAAACATTTGATTTTTCAACGCTGAAGGGAAAAAAGGTGATGGTAGTAAATACAGCCACCGAATGCTCACTAACCCCACAATTCAGAAAGCTTCAGGAGTTGTATGAAGAATATGGAGGTGATGACTTTGAAATCATAGCCTTCCCTAGTAATGATTTCGGCAACCAGGAACCCGGATCGAACGTCCAGATCAAGAATTTTTGCTTAGAAAAATACAACGTGAGCTTTACCATAATGGAAAAAATTACAATAAAAGGCGAAAACATGCATCCCATATACAGATGGCTAACAAGCAGTGATGAGAATGGTGTACTTGAAGGAAGAGTAACCTGGAACTTTCAAAAATTCCTGATCGATGAAGAGGGACATCCTGTAGACTTCCTCTCTCCCATTACAGGCCCTATGAATCGCCGGATTATTGAGTGGCTGCAGGAATAGCCATCTTCCTGCAGTTAATGCCTCAGAGCCTTTCCAAACACAAGCAGCGCCCTTTCACGTGCCTCTTTGTGATCCACAACCGGTGGAGGATATCTTGCTGTGCCCCATTCAGGAACCCACTTCCTTACATATTCATCCTTTGGATCAAATTTTTTCTGCTGTGTTTCAGGATTAAATATCCTAAACCAAGGTGCTGCATCACAACCAGTGCCTGCGGCCCACTGCCAGTTGCCATTGTTCGAAGCCAGTTCGAAATCAAGAAGTCTTTCAGCAAAATAAGCCTCACCCCATCTCCAGTCTATTAAAAGGTGTTTAACAAGAAAACCTGCTGTTACCATTCTTACCCTGTTGTGCATAAACCCGGTGGCATTAAGCTGCCGCATACCGGCATCAACCAACGGATAGCCAGTTTCACCATTGCACCACCGCTCAAACTCCTCCTCATTGTTCCGCCAAACTATATAATTATATTTTGCTTTAAATGCGCTATGTTCAACATAAGGAAAGTGCCATAGAACAGAAAAGAAAAATTCCCGCCATACCAATTCATTCAAAAAAACTTCTGACAATTCTTCTGCCTTCTGAATCAGTTCCCTGATACTGATGGTGCCAAATCGCAGGTGGACACCCAGGCGGGAAGTCCCCTCAACAGCAGGATAGTCGCGAACTGCTGCATAATTTTTTATCATCTTTTCCGATATAACTGCGGGAGAAGCCTTAACGGAACTTTTTTCAAATCCCAGGCTATTTAAATCAGGAATCTCCAGCCCATTAATCCTGATAAAACCGGCCTCCATCTTATCTGATGGAACAGGTGAAACATCAACTCCTTTCAATTTCTGTTTCCACTTTCTGCTGTAGGGAGTAAAAACTGTATATGGTTCCCCGTTATCCTTCACGATTTCATCTTCTTCGAATATAACCTGGTCCTTCAACAGATGAAATTTTGCACCTGATTCTTCCACGATCAGGGCTACTTCCCTGTCGCGGCTACGGGCATAGGGTTCGTAATCCTTATTAGCATAGACAGCCAGCACTTCATATTCCCGGATTAATTCCCTCATTGCATCAGCAGGTTTGGCGTAAAAAACCCGCAATGAACTGCCCCATTCTTCAAACTCAGCCTTCAACTTCTGAAGAGCCTGATAAATGAAGGTAACCCGGGAATCATCCTTATGCTGCAGTTTCTCCAGAATGCTGGTATCAAAAATAAAAACCGGAAGCACAGGATAACCCGACTGAAGTGCCTGATATAATCCCCGGTTATCATTCAATCTTAAGTCTCTTCTAAACCAGAATACTGAAATCTTTTCTTTCAATCTGCAAATGTATTTTTTCAAGTACTAAAAAAGGTTTATCGCCCCCTTCCTGCTGCAGCTGAAACAGCAGCAACCGATACCGCAGCAGCAACGGCATTTGCGGCTGCAATGGCTGCAGACACACTATCTGAAACCTGGCTATCGACTGTCATTTTCTTAAGCACAATATTTGCCTCTCTCCTTTTATTCCTGTCAGGGAACAGGCTTTTTATCATTCCTAAAGGCCGCAACAGAGAAAGCAGCATAATTTCCTCTTCTCCGGAAGTGTTTTTCGAAATCAATTTCCTTATTTCATCCTGCAATTTAAAAACCACCTGCCTGTTTATCAGTACCGGTTTCTTCCACTTGAAGAAAAGAAATCTTTTTTCTTCCATCCTCAACAGTCTTTTCCTGACAAGGTTTTCCTGTACATGCCGTCGGAGGGTTGCTGCAGAAAAAGACAACTTCGAGATCAAACCGGAAATCTTCATCTGATTTTTCTGTTTAAGCAGCTTTTCCAGTACAAATACATGCAAGGGATCTTTACTTTTTGGATTTAAAAGCCTGATATTTTTATGATCCAAAAGGATATTTTTGCTGACAACCATTTCAAATATCAAAGCTCCGGCCAGCACGTGCCTGAGGGCATTTGACGAGCTCATCCTGATACCCCCTCTTTCAGGATGGACAGCAAGCAGATATAATTTTTCGGTTAATGAAAGTGATTTATCCATTTCTTTTAAACATTTGATATATTTTTGCTTTATACTATCATTAAACCACTGAGGTTACAAAACAGATGCTAACATACTGAAAAGATTATGAGAAAAGGATTTGCAAGCGATAATAATTCCGGGGTTCACCCATCCATCATCAGTGCCATGATGAAAGCCAATCAGGGTCATGTAAAGGGATATGGTGATGATCCCCACACCCTTAAAGCCAGGGAAATCTTCAGGGATACCTTTGGAGGCGATACAGAAGTATTTTTTGTGTTTAATGGCACAGGTGCCAATGTGCTGGGATTATCATCTGTAACACGCAGTTATCATTCCATTATATGTGCAGAAACAGCACATATAGAGGAGGATGAATGCGGCGCACCTGAAAAATTTACCGGATGCAAACTGTTACCTGTCAAGCCTGAATATGGCAAACTAACACCTGAGGTAGTTGAACATCACCTGAAAGGTTTTGATTTCGAACATCATTCACAACCCAGGGTCATATCCATTTCTCAGGTAACTGAAATGGGAACAGTCTACCAGCCAAAGGAGATCAGGGCTCTTGCCGATCTTGCCCATAAAAACAATATGCTGCTGCATATGGATGGCGCTCGCATTGCAAATGCAGCAGTTTCACTAAACATGGGATTCAAAGCCTTTACAAAGGACTGTGGTGTTGACATACTTTCTTTTGGAGGTACAAAGAATGGCATGATGATGGGGGAAGCTGTACTTTTTTTTAATCCTGAACTGGCCGCAGAAACAAAATTCCTGCGCAAGCAAAGCATGCAGCTTTATTCTAAAATGCGCTATGTGGGGGCACAGTTTATAGCTTATTTTGAAGACGACTTATGGAAGGAAACAGCCACTCATTCCAACAACATGGCGCGTTTCATGAAAGAAGAAATTGAAAAAATTCCTGAAATCAGGATTACGCATCCGGTCGAGGCAAACGGTGTTTTTGCTGTCGTGCCTAAAGAAATCATCGAACCGCTCCAGGAGCATTTCTTTTTTTATGTATGGAATGAAAAAGAATCTGAAGTACGGTGGATGACTACCTTCGACACTACAGAAACTGAAATCAAGGAATTTGTTATGCTCATCAAAACCCTGTTGAAGACAGGTTAAGAAATTGTATTAAATCCTGCTGTTTATGGCCGGGTGTTGTTTTTATGAAATGAAAATATTCAACTACTATCCAAGTAATCCACGAAAACTCGATCCGGAACTTGAAAAAAAGATTTTTTTTCACAGCCTTGTCATTCCGGCAGCTTTTGTTTTTGTCTTCTGGATGGTAGAATTGACAGAACGAACCCTTTCGATTAGTTTTGTAAAGTTAGGTGTTTACCCTCTTCACCTGAAAGGATTGCCCGGGATCATACTTTCTCCTTTTGTCCATTCAGGCTTTAACCACCTCATGTCGAACTCCATCCCGTTTTTTATCCTGCTGTTTGCCCTGATTTATTTTTACAGGCGCATTTCCTACCGCATCTTCTTTATGCTGTATTTCCTGTCGGGGCTTTCAGTATGGTTTGCGGGACGTGAAGCCTGGCATATCGGAGCCAGTGGTGTTGTTTATGCCATGGCTGCATTTCATTTCATCAGCGGAATTATACGCAATGACGTGAGGCTGCTGACCCTGTCTGTGGTGGTCGTATTTCTTTACGGCGGACTGATCTGGGGTGTTTTTCCGATCGATCCCCGGATTTCTTGGGAAGGCCATTTATGGGGTGCCTTATCGGGTGTTGTTCTTGCATTTTATTACAGGCGTTACATTATCAGGCGCGATAAATTTGACTGGGAAGAGGAGGAAGAAGAAGAACAGGAAAATGAACACATTAACAACAATTCCGGAGAAGAGCCTATTCCAAGTGAGACAAAGAATTTGAATACGTCATCTTCAAACAGCGAAGGAAAACCCGAAGGGTAACGATTCCATCCTGAATACTGAATGAGGCTCATGATGCTGCAAAAAGCCGGTTAAAATCATATAGCAGGAAGACTATTTGAAACCATTGAATTAAAATAATTGTTCTGAATAAAAACAAATCTTGAATGAACTTAACAACGGAAAATATATTACTGATTGGCTCTATCCTTCTTTTTATTTCACTGTTTGCAGGAAAAACATCCTATAAGTTTGGGTTTCCTGTCCTGATCCTGTTCTTATCGATAGGTATGCTTGCAGGTTCAGAAGGAATAGGAGGCATTTATTTTAACAATCCCCAAACGGCACAATTTATAGGTATTGTTTCGCTGAACTTCATTTTATTCTCAGGTGGACTCGATACCGACTGGGCATCGATTAAAAAAGTACTGTGGAAAGGAATTACCCTTTCCACTGTGGGTGTCATATTAACTGCCCTGCTGGTTGGAATTTTCGTATGGGCTATCACTGATTTTACCATTTATGAAGGGTTATTGCTCGGTTCCATTATTTCATCAACCGACTCTGCAGCCGTATTTTCAATTCTTCGTTCCAAAAGTCTTGCATTAAAAGGCCCCCTTCGGCCTATGCTTGAGCTTGAAAGCGGGAGCAATGACCCTATGGCCTATATCCTGACAATGCTATTTACCACAATTGTTGTACAGCAGGCAGCCGATGTAGCCAGTGTGGTACCGATGTTCTTCAGCCAGTTGCTGCTGGGTGGACTTGCCGGGTTCCTGATGGGTAAGGCAGGCACATGGATCATCAACCACATTAAACTCGAATTTGAAGGAATGTATATCGTACTTGGAATTGCCCTCATGTTTTTTATCTTCTCGTTTACAAATTTTATTGGTGGCAACGGCTTTCTGGCAGTTTACCTTTCAGCAGTTCTTCTGGGAAACGAAGAACTTATCCATAAGAAGAAACTGCTGAAATCGTTCGATAGTTTCGCATGGCTCATGCAAATTATCCTGTTCCTGACGCTTGGACTCCTGGTTTACCCCAGCCAGATCCTTCCGGTAGTAGGAATTGGTTTACTCATTTCAGGCTTTCTCATACTGGTTGCCCGTCCAATTGCCGTTTTTGCCTGCCTGACACCTTTTCGGACCAACACCAGGAGTAAACTTTTCATCTCGTGGGTTGGACTCCGGGGTGCGGTGCCTATTGTTTTTGCAACTTTCCCGCTGCTGGCGGGAGCCGATAAAGCCAACATCATATTTGACATCGTATTTTTTGTATCCATAACTTCTGTCATAATACAGGGAACCACCCTCACCAAGGTGGCCCAATGGCTTCACCTGACTCTGCCTGAGGCACTCAAAATAAAAACACAAAGAGACCATGAGTATATTGATGGCATCAAATCCCTCATGACCCGGATTTCTGTTCCTGCCGACAGCCCAATTGTTGGCAGTCAGGTAGTCCAGCTAAAATTGCCCAAAAATTCCCTGATCTCCATCATCGAAAGAAAAAACAAATATATAACTCCAAGTGGTGATACCATCATTGAAGCCAACGATGAACTTTTTGTCTTGGCCGAAAATAAGGACGCCCTTTCAGATGTTTTTGAATGCCTGAAAATGGAAAAAAATTAACGTTCACTTTCCTTTTTTTCTAAATTGTATGCTTTACAACAGCGTTCGATAAAAAGTAGTATTTTTGCTGCAAATAAGAAGTTCATTATTGCATGATTAGCAGAAGGATTATCCGGACAAAGGTGTTACAAGTGTTGTACGCCTATTACACATCAACAGAAAAATCCCTGAACAACACTGAAAAAGAGTTGTTTTTTTGTATCGGGAAATCTTACGAATTATATCATTACTTACTGATTCTTGTCCTTGAAATTGCCGACTATGCCGAGCAGCGGATTGAAATCAGGAAGAACAAGCACCAACCCACACAGGAAGACCTTCATCCAAATACCAAGTTTATCAGCAACCAGGTTATTGGACAGATCCGGGAAAACCGGCATCTCAATGCCTACCTTAACCAGAAAAAACTAAGTTGGGTAAATCACCCGGAACTTGTGAAGGATCTTTACCAGTTCCTGATCGAATCAGACTTTTACAAAGAATATATGGCCGACCCAAACTATTCCTTCCTTGAAGACCGGAAGTTTGTCGACAAAATTTTCACCAATATAATCCTGTTAACCGAGGATTTACATGATGTATTGGAGGAACAAAGTATCTATTGGAATGATGACATGGAGTTCGTGGTGACCATGATCTCCAAAACACTCAAAAAGTTCAATCCTCTTTCCGGTTCGGACCAAAGTCTGATGCCCCTGTTCAAGGATGAAGATGACAGGACCTTTGCCCGCGACCTTCTGAGGAAAGCCATCATAAACCATGATGAAATCCGTGATTTGATTAAGGAACATTCAAGCAACTGGGATCTTGACCGTATTGCATTTATGGATATCCTGATCATGCAGCTTGCCATTACCGAATTTATGTACTTCCCCTCAATTCCTACCAAAGTATCGCTGAATGAATATATTGAACTTTCGAAATTTTACAGCACAGAAAAAAGCAGGAATTTTATCAACGGCATACTTGACAAAACGCTTAAAGACCTGAAGAAGTCGGAAAAGATCAACAAAACCGGCAGGGGTTTAATAGGTGAAGGATAAATTGCAACCATGTTTTAAAATCAAAACAAAAGATTATTTTTACCGTAAGAAAAACAAATAGAATATTAACATTTTAAATCTGATACAATGATGTACAATCTGCTGATGATGCAGCCCCAGGGACAGGAACAAAATCCTTTAATGAGCTTTCTTCCCCTGCTTTTGATTGTGGTGGTTTTTTACTTTTTCATGATAAGGCCACAGATGAAACGCCAGAAAGAAGTCCGCAAATTCCGCGACAGCCTTGCCAAAGGCGATAAAGTTATTACCACCGGAGGAATCTATGGCCGGATTGTTGAAGTAAAGGAAACTGCTGTTATTCTTGAAATAGCTACAGGTGTCCATATTAAAGTTGACAAAAACGGTATTATCAAAGACCTGACGGACATTGCACAAACAAAATAATTGTTTTGCATCATTCCGCTAAAAGAGGCCGTTCCATAATAGGGGACGGCCTCTTTTTTTTGTACTGCTATAGTAATACCTGGTCCATACCATCACCTTATTAAATTCAATTATAACTCAACTTAAAGTCAGTATTAACTCAATTTAAATTCGATTTTTATTGAATTTAAATTGAGTTAATATTGAGTTTATATAGAATTTATATTGAATTTAATAGCGACCATGTATTGAGGAGGTATGGATATATCCATCTCATGGGAAGCAGTACAGTATTTCATTGAGATTAATTCAAAAAAGAAATATCATTTAGGCAGAATCATTTTCTTCCTGGATCAGGATTAATGGTTTGGATCCTGATGTTGAATGACATATTTAAAGTCAGGCAATCCGACTAAGGAAAGTTACCTGCTAAAATCTAATTATTGTATAAATTAATGAAGCAATGTCTCCCTGAACGGAAAGACAATTATTTAGAGGATAATATCCTCACCAAGCCAAAGTCCATAAATTCTAACACGCGGCTAAGAATATCTATTCAAACATTAAATAATATTATTACACATTAAACCGGAAGTGCATGATGTCGCCATCCTTTACCACATAATCACGTCCTTCGATGGCAATTTTCCCGGCATCACGGCAAGCATGTTCCGATCCGAGCCGGATGTATTCGTTGTATTTTATTACTTCGGCGCGGATAAATCCTTTTTCGAAATCAGTATGGATGATTCCGGCAGCGCGGGGAGCCTTGGTACCTTCCCTGAAAGTCCATGCACGTGTTTCATCAGGACCAGTGGTAAAGAAAGTATTGAGTTTCAACAGGCGGTATGCAGAATGAATCAGCATATTTACACCCGGTTCTTCAAGTCCAAGTTCTTCAAGGAACAACTTCTTTTCTTCATAATCCTCCAGTTCAGCAATATCGGCTTCAGTAGCAGCTGCTATCACAAGCAGTTCAGCTTCCTCGTCTTTTATGGCTTCTCTCACTGCTTCCACATAACGGTTTCCTGATTTGGCTGATGCCTCATCCACATTACATGCATAGAGTACAGGTTTGTTGGTAAGCAGATAAAAATCTTTCGCCAGCCGGGCCTCTTCTTCGGGAAGTTTAAGAGTACGGGCAGATTTACCCTGTTCCAGTATTTCCTTGTAGCGGAGTGCCAGCTCGAACATTTTTTTTGTTTTGGGGTCACTTCCGTGCCGTACCTGTTTTTCAAGCTTGTCAATCCGGTTTTCGATGGTTTCAAGGTCCTTCAGCTGCAGCTCAGTATCGATGATTTCCTTATCGCGGACCGGGTTCACCGAACCATCGACATGTGTTATGTTATCATTGTCGAAACAACGAAGCACATGAATGATGGCATCTGTTTCACGAATATTACCCAGAAACTGGTTACCAAGTCCTTCACCTTTGCTGGCACCTTTTACCAGGCCTGCAATATCAAGAATTTCGACAGTGGTTGGTACAATGCGTTTTGGCTTATCAATTTCAGCCAGTTTGATCAGGCGTTCATCGGGAACAGTTATAACACCCATATTGGGTTCTATTGTACAAAAAGGGAAGTTTGCCGACTGTGCCTTTGCACTTGACAAACAATTAAACAATGTAGATTTTCCAACATTTGGTAAGCCAACTATACCGCATTTTAAAGCCATGCCTGTCGATTAAAAATTTGAGGTGCAAAGGTAATGGATTATTATTTTCAGAATTGGTTTTTTACTAAAAAGTGCAAATACTCTTGTTTATACCTTTTTATGGAGTCCCTCCTGCAAATTTTACCATGCAATTTGTACATTTGCTTAAACTTTATCATTTATGATCCTAAAGAACATTTCTGTTGACTGTGTTATTTTTGGTTTCAACCAGGACAAACTGAATGTATTGCTTTGGCAGGCCGATCCCGATCTGCTGGAGAAATTTCTGAACACCCATGAAGACTTTGAGGAGTTGAGGATTCTTTTTGATAAAAATCCGGCGCTGGGTTCAGATGATTACTGGGGGCTGATTGGTACCCATCTTCCTTCGGAGGAGGATCTGGACCATTATGCAAAAAAGATCCTTCACACCGCCACAGGGCTTCATGATGTGTACCTCAGACAGGTCAAAACATTCGGAGCAACCAACAGGGTGCCACATTACCGTGTAATTACTGTTGCCTATTATGCTTTGATCAATCCCGATTATCACAACCTTGACCTGTCGCCTATTGCCAAAGCAGTGAAATGGTTCGAAATCGATCATCTTCCCCCGGTTATTTTCGATGTAAAGGATATTATCGAAAATGCCCTTAAAAAACTCCGTGAAGAAGTTCAGTATCACCCTGTAGGTTTTCACCTGCTTCCTGAGAAGTTCACACTTTCACAATTGCAGGTGGTATATGAAGTAATCCTGAACAAGGAACTTGATACCCGCAATTTCAGAAAAAAAATTCTGAAAATGGGTTTACTTGTTGATACAATGGAAAAACAGATTAATGTAGCCCATCGTGCAGCCAGGCTTTATTCATTTGATATGAACATTTACCGCAAGCTTGTTGAAGAAGGGCTAAACTTCAGGATATAACTCTTAAACCTTTTCCAGAAACGCAGGTCATACATCAAATAAAATCTGAATGGAAACAGACGACCGGGAACTGATACTTGAACTGAAAGCAGAGAAGACACGGGAACGTGCTTTTCAGCGATTGGTTCATCTTTACCAGGAACGGTTGTACTGGCACATTCGTAAGATGCTGATGAACCATGATGATACTGATGATGTTCTTCAGAATACTTTTGTAAAAGTATGGAAGAATATAGACAGTTTCAGGGAAGAGTCCTCTCTATTTACCTGGCTATACAGGATTGCTACCAATGAATCAATCACATTTCTGAACTCAAGAAAGAGAAGGAGCTTGCTTCCGATGAATGAAGTAAGTGACTACCTGATGGAGAACCTGACCTCAGATCCGTATTTTGATGGCGATCAGCTTCAGATGAAACTCCAGAAGGCTATTTTGCAGCTTCCGGAAAAACAACGTATAGTTTTTAACATGAAATATTTTGATGAAATGAAGTACGAAGAAATGTCACAAATTTTGAATACATCGGTAGGTGCGCTGAAGGCTTCCTTTCATCATGCAGCTAAAAAAGTGGAAGATTATATTAAAAACATTGACTGATAAACAGCAATTAAACTTTTTAAAGTTTCAACAGTCAAACAATCAAATTTGCAAGTAATGAACAAATTCAAAAAGATTGCACCTGAAACATCAGAAATAAAAAAGGAACTCCCATTCAGGGTTCCTGAACATTATTTCGATGATTTTCCGGCGCGGCTGCAGGCAAAGCTGAAGACAGAATCACATTCCATTCCGCAGCAACGCAACCGCTTCATCAGGTATCTGAAACCTGCACTCGGACTGGCTGCCAGTTTTGCACTGGTATTTATGCTGGTTTACTGGCCGGTTAAAGAATTTCTACCCGATTACCTTGCTAAATCATATGTGCCTATAGAAACAGCAGAAGATGATGAACCTTATTTTGCTTACCTTGAAAATTTGGATGAAAATTCATTTTTTACCCTGGTTGCAGATCCGGCAATTGGAAATGAAGCTGAAAATGAGAGTTTCGACGATGAAGAACTGATGAATTATTTAAGTACAAATGTTTCTGATTACGAACTTTTTGCACAAACTCTAAATGAATAATACCATGAATAGAATAGTATTGATAATTGTTTCTATTACATTAACCTTAAACCTTTTTGCTCAGCCAAAGGATCAAAAGGATGGAGACCGGTGGGAACGGTTCCGCTCCGAGAAAGTGGCTTTTCTCTCAACCAACCTGGAACTTACACCAGCAGAAGCTCAGCGTTTCTGGCCTGTATATAACCAGCTGGAAAAGGAACGGTGGGAAATCCATAAATTGCGCAGACAAGTGGAGGAAAATGTTCAGGAAGCAGAAGAAAACATGTCGGACCAGAAGATTAAGCAACTTACGCGAGACTTTGCCGGGTCAATGAAGAAAGAGGCCGATATGGTTTCAAGCTACAATGAAAAATTACTTGAAATCCTTCCACCTCAGAAAGTATTAAAGCTTTACAAGGCTGAAAATGAATTCAGGATGTATATGATCAAGAAATTCAGGGATAAAAAAAGAGGTGAAGACTAGTCATCATAAAAATACAGGAAAGACAGGCAGATGCCTGTCTTTTTTATTTTACAGCAAAATATGGTTGATTTATAGTCCCCTGAACCATTCCTGAAACAGGTTGCCTGCCACGGGTGTTTCCTTTACCTCATTTTGTATGGCACCCAGTAAACTGAGAATCCAGAATATAAACACCACGACCGACAGGATCCAGCCGACAACAGGAATGAGCGACAGGATAAAGCCAGCAAGATATAGCCCAAGAAGTTGCCTGATATAAAAAGAGGCAAACTCATCCTTGTCATTGTTGTTGATAACAAGGGCAATAATCCAGCCCACTATTGTGATGTGGGCTACAATAGCTTTTGTTCTTCCATCCATTTTCTACAGTTTTACAGGTTATTTTTTAAAAATTATCACTAGTGTCCGACTAAAGTAAATTAAAAGAAGGTACTCCCTTTCGGTTTCCCTTCAGATGTTGTAAAATTGTTCTTGGCAAAACTTTTATACAACATGAGTAAAAATACAGAAATAAAATTT
>JAEYNZ010000110.1 GCA_023412195.1 Bacteroidota bacterium | reverse complement strand
CCGCCAACCTACCCCTCCCAAAACAATAGCTCTGATAACAACGTCATTTCGACCGTAGGGAGAAATCTCAAATATTAACCGGATACTAATGATAATTCTATTAAAAAGAAGAAATTGATCAAATAATCAGCTAAATGTTGTGAATGCCCTGTTTGAGAGACCAGCTTTCGGGATTCCTTCTAAAATCAGTGTGTTTTTGATACTATAATTCTATCAAGAAACACTTCTCCATCATGTAATATTTTGAGTGTATAGAATCCAGGTGAAAATTTTCCTGCAGGAATACGTACAGAACCGTTTTCATAAAAAGATTCTATATGAACAACATTTCCAGCTATATCAAAAAGATATACTAAAGACTTTCCTGATGAAGGCAGCCCTTCAATCCGGATCATTTCATTTGCAGGGTTGGGATATACCCTGACATCAGTCAGCAACTTAAGAACAGGAGCAGAAGTTGCCAGTCTTATTTCCACCGGGACGGAAGTATTGGAGCAGCCATTTTCAGGGTTCGAAACATGTATTGAATAAATGCCCGGTTCTGAAATTTCCAAAGTATGTTCCGTGGCATCCAAAACCGGCTCATTATCTTTATTCCACTGGTATTCAAGTTCAGGATTATAAAAGGCATTCAAAACCACTGTGTCACCCTCCTGGATATTAAAAACTGTCTGCTCCTCTGCAATTTTTGCGACAGGTATACAATCGCCGGTTTCAACCACTTTATATATTTCGCCTGCATTTTGCATGGCAACATAAATCTCACCATACCGGTCCTCACCAAAAGAGGTAATTTCAGTGGCATCAAGACTACCAGCCTGCTGACCTTCAAATCCTTCCTCATTTTGAGTAACTGTGTACAACGCTCCGGTGCAGTAATCCGCCAGAATATATTGGCCAAACAGCCCATTGAATTTCGCTCCGCGGTATACATAACCACCTGTTACAGATCCGGTGCAGCCACTCCCCTGGTGGTTGTAATCAAAAACAGGGGGAACCATATTTTCAATTCCATTGCAGCCTTCGGTGTTGTATGGCAGATTCCCTTCATAACAACGCCAGCCATAATTTTCACCACCTTCACTTGCGGCAGCCTGAAAATTGATTTCTTCGCGTGCACCCTGTCCTACGTCAGCAATCCAGAAGTCGCCGGTATACCGGTCAAAGCTGTTGCGCCAGGGATTACGCAAACCGTAGGCCCAGATTTCATTAAGGGCAGTTTCATCCCCGGCAAATGGATTACCCGCAGGAATTCCATAACCAGATTCGCCTTCTGAATCTACATCAATACGAAGGATTTTGCCCAGCATGGAGGTCAGGTCCTGTCCGTTATTTTGCGGATCACCTCCACTTCCTCCATCTCCCAGTGCAATATAGAGGTAACCATCAGGCCCAAACAACAGCTGACCACCGTTATGATTGGCATACGGCTGTTCAACTGTCAGCAATTGAAATTCGCTGTTGGGGTCGGCCACATTTTGATTTACTGAATCAACAGAGAATCGTGATATAATGGTAGACCCATCCGGCTCTCTGGTATAGTTAACATAGAAGTAGCCATTTTCATTGAAATCAGGGTGGAATGCAAGCCCGAGCAATCCTCTTTCAAACCCCGACTGGCTGACAATGTCAGATAAATCGAGGAAGGGTGTATCTGCAATGTTCCCTTCCAGGTTCATTATCCGCACCAGGCCCCGCTGTTCCAATATGAATAGCTGGTCGTCACCTGCATTGACTATTCCAACAGGGGCATTGAAACCAGAAGCCATAAGCTGCAATTCAATCTGTGGTTGTGCCATTACCTGAATCCCGGATATAAAAAACAGGCAGATGAAGAATAAATTGAAAGGTTTCATAATATGACGTTTTTAAGTTAACGACTAAATTCCTCCTTACAGGACCAGATGCAGCAGAATCAGATCAGGCTTACCTGCATAAGAAATACAGACCGGTGAAAGACGCGATCAGAAAATTTATGAAGCATACCGGCATAAAAATCAACAAGACATTTTATGTAAGAAGACTTTCATTGACCGCATTAAAATCCAGGGCCTTTCAACAATGGAAACATTAGATGCTTCAGTTTGTTCAGGCTACATGAACGACAGAAGTAACAGTAAATACAGGCTCATGATATTACAAATATTTTATTCTTTTGTTGTTTTTAAAAGAATTTATAAAAACAGCGATAGACATGTCAGATAATTACTTTCCGCGCATCCAGGACATAACCCGGGCCCAGATCAATATCAGCGATGTAACGCTCCATACGCCGCTACAGCATCATTTCAATCTTTCAGAGGAATTTGGAGCGGATATTTATCTAAAAAGGGAAGATCTGCAGGTAGTAAGGTCATACAAAATCAGGGGAGCCTACAATAAAATTTCAGGCTTACCTGAAAATGAGATGAAGAAAGGAATAGTATGTGCCAGTGCCGGAAATCATGCACAGGGCGTTGCTTATGCCTGCAACAGGCTGAACATCCAAGGCAAAATATATATGCCTGCCACCACACCAAGGCAGAAGATCAGGCAGGTGGAGATGTTTGGAAAAAACAAGGTAGAAGTGATCCTGACAGGCGATACTTATGATGCAGCAGAATCGGCAGCCCAGGAGCATGCCCGGCAACAGGGCCTGACGTTTGTCCATCCGTTTGACGATCAGCAGATCATTGAAGGGCAGGCTACCATTGGCCTTGAAATTTTACAGGATACTAAAAAGCAGATCGATTATCTTATCATGCCCGTTGGCGGTGGCGGACTGGCTGCAGGTGTAGGTGCATATTTTAAACAGGTCAGTCCGCATACAAAGGTTATTGGAGCCGAACCTTCAGGTGCACCATCAATGCTTAAATCCATTGAAGCCGGAAAAGTGATAGAACTTGACGAAATAGATAAGTTTGTAGATGGTGCTGCTGTTAAAAAGGTAGGGGAAATTTCATTTGAAATATGCCGCCAGGTTATCGACAGGATGGTAACTATCCCGGAAGGTAGAGTTTGCACAAAGATACTTGACCTGTATAATCAGGATGCCATTGTTATGGAACCTGCTGGTGCCCTTTCGATAGCTGCACTCGACCTGCTGCGGGATGAAATCAGGGGCAAGACTGTTGTTTGTGTAGTAAGCGGCAGCAACAACGACATAACCAGGATGGAGGAGATTAAGGAACGGTCGCTGCTGTATGAAGGCCTGAAGCATTATTTTATTGTGAGGTTTCCGCAACGAGCCGGCGCCCTGCGTACATTTGTTGACCAGGTGCTGGGACCTACCGATGACATTACACATTTTGAGTATTCAAAGAAAACCAACCGTGAAAAAGGCCCTGCTATAATTGGTATTGAGGTCAGAAAAAAAGAAGATTTTAACGGCCTTGTGGAAAGGATGCATGAGTTTGGATTTGTTTATGAATACCTGAATAATGAGCCTACCCTTTTCCAGGTGTTGATCTGAAGCCGTTTTTAAAGGCCAATCTTTCGATTTAGAGAGCCATTGGATTTTCGTATTTATAACTTTCTGAAACATTTTTGCCTTTTTTTTGTAGTTAAATAACAGTAAACAAATCATTTGATTACTTCAGACATACAACTGCCATTTAAAATTGAAGATTGACAGAAGTAATTTCAGATGCACCTTCAGACTGTTAGATTATGAATAATCTGAAAAAATTGAACCAGGTTTTGCTGTTTACAGCCCTCCTGTTTACATTTTTTTACTTTGGCCGGTCGTTTTTGATCCCGTTTATTTTTGGCATTTTCTTCGCACTGCTTGTCAATCCTCTAAGCATTTTTCTTGAAAAAAAAATGGGATTTAACCGTATGTTCTCATCGCTCACCTGCACTTTTCTTGTATTTATTACGGCAGGGGGAATTATGGTTCTTTTTACATACCAGATCAACCATTTTTTTTCGGATTTTTCTTCTTTACAGGATAGGGTTGATTCCTTTATCAGTAGCATTCAGGAACAGATTGCTTCTGTTACAAATCTTTCGGAAAGGGAACAGAATCGAATATGGCAGGAGCGTTCAAAAGAAGTGATGGGCTCAGTTCAGTCTTATGTAACAGGTTTTTTTGGAAGCATATTTAGTGCGCTTGGCAACTTTCTCCTGATGCTGATTTACATTTTCTTACTGTTGCTTTACCGCGACAAATTTTCTGACTTCGTTATGATGTATGCAAAAAATGCAAAAACGGATGAAATTAAAGAAATACTTCATAAAACAGGAGGAGTGGTTTACCAGTATCTGTTAGGCCGGATAAAGGTTATGGCGCTTTTGGGCATTTTGTATATCATTACATTCGTTAGCTTCGGACTGCCATATGCTGTTTTGCTTACTTTGTTTGGAACACTTATAACTATTATTCCCTACCTGGGTCCTTTTATCAGCGGGTTGCTGCCAATCTTGTTTGCTGTCATATTTTTCGACAGCATGCAGAAGATAATCCTCTTTGCTTCGATTGTAGTTGTTATTCAGCTTATTGAAAGTTATGTTTTTGAACCCCTCATCATGGGCAAACAAGTAAAGCTGAATCCACTGATTGTGATCATTGCCATCATTATCGGAGGAATGGTATGGGGACTGGCAGGGATGATATTATTTGTTCCTTTATTTGCGATGTTTAAAATTGTATCCTTTCATATTTCAGGATTAAAGCCCGTAGGCTACCTGGTGGGTAATTCAGATGACAAAAAGAAGGAAGAATAGTTTTTTATCCGTATGATAATTTCTCATTCAGTAGTAAACTGGTCGGGATGTCTTCCCTGCACCCCTTTTTCACGGTAAAATGCCTTTATTTTTTTAATATCCTCCTGCTGATTTTCTGTCAGCTCCATTTTGCCCCAGATGGTGATGGTTTTGCGGCCCCAGTCGAAGCTCACAACATAAACAGGAATGTTGGCAGTACGTGCTATGGTATGAAACCCGCCTTTCCAGTTACGGGTCCGTTTACGGGTACCTTCCGGAGTAATGGCGAGATGCATGTAATCCCTCTGGTTAAACTGATTGATGATTTGTCTTACTACATTGGATGCTTTAGAGCGGTCGATAGGTATACCACCCATCTTTTTCAGGATATATCCTATGGGCCAGAAAAAAAACTCCTTTTTAATGAGAATATTCGCTTTACCTCCCAACGATTTATAAAAGATCCATGAGATGACAAAATCGAGAGAACTTGTATGAGGGGCCCCGATCAGAATACATTTTGGGTCAGTTACCAATGAACCTACTGAACGCCAGCCGGTAAGTTTCAAAATAATCTTGCAGATAGTCTTCATATTTTTAAAAATGTTTTAAATCAGCCGATGGTACAGGTTTGAATGTTTTCCGCCGAAGCATGTTTTTTTAGTAATTTAATGGCCAAAGATGTTGCTTTTTGGAGTAAATCAGAAGCTCCGAAACTGATGATGATCATCAGGAACCGGCTGGTATGGTTGGTAACCGATGTTCTTACAGAATCGCTTGTAGGAGTGCCAAAAGCTCCTTTCCTGTCCCGGAAAACAGGCAGTGATTCAATATTCAGTTCTCCCCTGCCAATGCCATAGTATGGTTCATTGGATGTTCCTATTCCAAAAACAACCTCGCCATCGATTTTATCAGCATCATATCCTCCAATCGAAAAGCCATGGGTAATAGAAACCAAATTAAGCAGATCAACTACGTTATTAACTCTGTAAAGACCTTTGCCCTGTATGGTACGCCTTAGAAGCGCCTCAGCCGATAAACGGTAACGGGCTGGATCTTTTCCGCAGGCCTTGTACCCTTTCCTTGAAGCTGCAATGGCAGGCAAACTGCTGATGTCTTCTATTGATAAACCTGCAGCCAGTTCTTCTGTCTTTTTATTTATTACATTCCAGAGATCTTCATCTCCTTCCTGCACAATTACATCGCTTTCTATACATGAAAGAACAAGACCGGGAATATGGCCACACAATTCATCTGATACAGAAATATTTGTCATTCAAGTCCTTTTCGATTTTTTTAGCTCCCAAAACTAACCAAAATGATACAATCTGCATCCTGAAGTACACTTAAATTTTTTCAATGTAAATTAAAACAAGTTCTGTTGCAGCATATTCAATTCCAAATTAATGAAATAACTCCGGCACATATTCAGATCGTCAGAATGAAGGAAAATAGTTAGTTCAATATCAGCAATGATCTGATTGTCCGGCTGGATAAACCTGGTAATGATGCGTCAGGTTCCATATAACTTTTCTCTGCATTTTGAACAGAAAGCAATTTCCTTTTGGTCAACATCCTCGATGTATGTACTGGAGCGCATAACGCAAACGGGAGAATAACAATGGGTTAATCCAAATGTATGCCCAAGTTCATGTATCACTTCCTTCCGGAACCTCTCTAAAAGAAGGAAGTCATTATGTTTAAGGCCATACAATTCGTTTTTTAGCCTGTATAGGGATACCACACCTGCATTTCCTTTATAAACAGCCTGTCCGATAATATAGGTAAGGATTGGAATAAACAAATCGACCCGGAACAGCCCGATAGCTTTTCTGTTATGCGAGGCATATTCACTGTTGATGAACTGAAGAAGCCTGTTTCCGTCGTACTGCCTTCGTGCCGGATCATAATAAACAGTCAGGTCACTAAAGTTGACTGTTGTTTCAACTGTAAAACCATAAGTACGTTTTACTGTGTCAGCAATTTTTTCAAGGAAGCTCTTTTCAAACTGCCCAAATGAGATTAATATGATTCTTTGTTTATCCAATAGTCGGCAGGTGATATTGCAAATCCTGATCAGCTTTTCCCTTTTTGTTTTTTGAGATTATATTTTTTAATTTTATTGTACAGCGTTACCCTGTCGACTTTCAGTGTTTTGGCTGTACGGCTGATGTTCCAGTCGAATTTATTTAGTATCTGCTGTATATGATTCTTTTCCAGGTCGTGCAGGCTGTCAGCTGTATCATTTGAAGCCGTTAATCCGAATGGCAGATCTTTAAGCCTGATTTCCTTTCCATTTCCCACTACAATGGCCCTTTCGATCATATTCTCCAGCTCGCGCACATTTCCGGGGAAGTCATACTGCTCGAGCTTTTTTTCAGCAGCAGGTTCAATTGAAACAATGTCCCGGCTCATTGAGGTACAATATTTTTTGATGAAGTGCCTGATGAGCATAGGTATATCACCCGACCTTTGCCTTAAAGGAGGAATAACAATATTTACCACATTGAGCCGGTAATAAAGATCTTCGCGGAAGGTGCCTTCATCCACCATTTTTTTGAGGTCCCTGTTGGTAGCACAAATGACTCTGAAATCAGATTCGATTTCTTTATTTCCCCCTACCCTCACAAATTTTTTTGATTCAAGAACCCTAAGCAGTTCGATCTGCATCTTGCCTGAGATTGTAGCAATTTCATCCAGGAAGATGGTACCTCCATCAGCTATTTCAAACCGGCCTTTGCGGTTAAACATGGCACCTGTGAACGCTCCTTTTTCATGGCCAAAGAGTTCACTTTCCAGAAGGTCTTCAGACAGGGCCCCGCAATGAACCGTTACCAGGGGGAAAAATTTTCGTGATGAATTTGAGTGGATAGCCCGTGCAATAAGTTCCTTTCCCGTACCGCTTTCACCGGTTATAATTACGGAAGAATTTGACTGTGATACGCTTTCAACTTCCTTTAGCACCTTCATCATCGCCTCGCTGGTACCGATAATATCCTCAATGTTCTCGAGAGAAACAATTCTATGCTTCAATGCCTCATTTTCTGCCTTCATTTCAACCTGCCTGGCGGCATTCCTTATAAGATGCGATAAATCATCGGGGTCAAAAGGTTTGGTTATATAATCATATGCCCCGTCTTTCAGTGCCTGTACAGCAGTTTCAACCGAAGCAAAGGCTGTCATGATAATAACGATAGAATCAGGATCAAGCGATTTTATCCGGCGGTGCATTTCGAGTCCGTCCATCCCGGGCATTTTTATATCCGCAAGAATTATATCATAATGGTCAGACTCCAGCATTGTTAATGCTTGTTTGGCATGCTCAGCACACTGTACCCTGAATCCATCTTCGACAAACCAGTTGCAAAGGGAATCCCTCACCGATTCCTCATCATCGACAATCAGAAGTGAAATATTGTTTATCATCATACAAGGTTATATGGTTTAATCCCTATGTAATTTCGATTGCTTTTTCTGTTATTTCAGGCAATGCTTCCACATTTTTTGCCAGCGGAAGGATAACAGACATGGTGGTACCCTTTCCTGGTTCAGAATCCACATCCACTTTACCTTTATGGCTTTGAACAATACCGTGGACAATTGCCAGTCCAAGTCCGATACCACTCGCTTTTCGTTTGGCTGAAAAGAAAGGCTGAAAGATGTGGGGCATGTCATCAGGAGAGATTCCTACTCCATTGTCAATAATATCAAAGCGGATATGCTCCTTATCCGGATTGACCGTTCTGATGACAATCTCTCCATGTTCAGTAACAGCTTCAGAAGCATTTACTAGTAAAGCCACACATATCTGCTTTATCTGGTTTTCATTGCACGATACCAGGTCGCTTGAAGCATTCAGATCAAGATAAAAATGGATACCAGCAATTTTCATCTGGTGTTCCATCAGTTCGTAAGTCTTGGTGAGTATAATATTCAGGCGGTTCAGTTTGAAATCTTCCTGGTCTTTTCGTGAAAAGTCCATAAGGCCTTTAACAATATCACCACAACGTTTTGTTTCCGATTCAATGACATGAAGATGTTTCAGCATTGATTCTGATAAGGCAGGATCAAGATTGAGCCGGGAAATTTTTTTGGAAACAAGTTTTGAATAGGTAAGAATGCTTGAGAGCGGGTTGTTCAGTTCGTGTGCAACAGAGGAAGACATTTTTCCCAGGGAGGCAATTCTTTCGATATGTATCAGTTCATTTTGTATTTCCATTAATTCTTCCGACTTTTTCTGCACCTTGTATTCCAGTTGATGCGACCAGTTTTCCAGTTCCTTGTTGGCCGAATCGAGGTTATCGAGCATATTGTTAAAAGCAAGGGATACCATTCTCATGTCATCGAGCAGGTTCGATTTGATTTCAAGCCTGCGGTTCCTGTCGCCACCCGATACTGCTTCACTGGCAGTAACTATTGCACTTAGCGGATTCCTTATCTTTCTGTTTGTGAAAAATATAAGGAATAGCACCAGTATAAAGGTAGTAAGTGCTGCCATCAGGAAAAACTCAGTGGAGGATTTGGCTACGGCAGAATCGAGTGACTCAAGGGGTACCTTAATGATAAGAGAGCCTAGAACAACATCATCAGGACTATGCGCATGGCAGGCACTGGTGTAGCAGGATGGTTCATTTAAAATTGGAGTTCTTATAAGAAGCTGACGGTGCCCTTTCTGGTCTCCACTCATGTTGCAGGCATCCTCGTAGTCAACAATCCGGTATGACTTTTCCTGTGGTGGGAACATGGTTTCAAAATCAAGATGGCAACTAATGCAATTTGGATTGTTGTGATTCAGACTATCGGAAAAGCCAGAAGAATAAACCAGTTCGTTATCGTAATCGTAAAGATTGACTTCATCTACACCTGATATGGTATTAATGATATCGAGCGTACTCTGAAGTGCATTATTGTCGTTATGCAGCATGGAGTGATACAGGGAACCTTCAATAATAGAACCAATATCATTTCCTCTTTGCCGGATGACTGTATCGAGATATTCGCTGTAAACCGAATTAAATATCGCCCCAAAAGCTATGAAAAGAATAAATGACAGAATAGAAATTACATATACAACCCGGGCGTAAATGGAAGATTTAAACCTGAGGTACTTGTAATAAAAGGATTTCAAATTGTTCTGTTTTTGAAGTGGTTTCATCTGTTGAAATTAGGCGTGCAAAATACAAAAAGAACTTCTTTTTTCCAGATAATCCCATATTCTTTAGAACATATTTCAAAAGATTTGTTTACAAAACATTATATGAAGGACTTTGGGGATGATTTTTATTCAGATGATTTATTCCTCAGGATGGTATCCTACAATATTTACCGCTCCCGGTACAATTTCAGCTTTTATATGTTTAGTTGCAGGAATAACCTCTCCATCAAGCTGAAATTCCTGAGGTTTGGAAAGGTTAATCGTGGCTTCAGAGGCCGACAAAATCTTAATATATTTCTTCTGATGCACTTTCCCCCTAAAAACAGCAAAGATAAATGTGAATATGAACCACCATGGATATGGCCTGATTATAACAATCTCAAATTTCCCATCATCCAGTTTACCAGTTGGATTGATCTTAGCTCCCGTACCATAGCTTGTTGCATTTGCAATGACAACCATTTCAGCTCTCATCTTTCTTCTTCGTTCTCCCGGAATCTGAATATAAAAGGTGAACCACGTTTTCTTGCTAAACAATTCCTTGAGTAAATGCTTCCCATACCCAAGCATACCTTTGGAACCTTCCTTTTCAAATCTGCTTACAATTCTGGCGTTAATACCAATGTCACCAAGATGAAAGCAATAATGATCCTTGTTCACTTTAATTCCGTCCATCAGCAAAGGCTTTTGATTTTCCATGTCTGAGAATATCTGATCAAGATTATCCTTGATCCCCAGATTGTAGGCAAGACCGTTTGCTGAACCTGCCGGAACAATTCCCATCTTGATTTTACGGCCTGTAAGCTCAGTAGCCACAAAATTTACAGTTCCATCTCCTCCAACAGCAAATACAACCTCCGGATTAAACTTTTTCAACAATTTCCGCAATCCTTTTTTATCATTCTCACCCGTTGTTTCATATATCATCCATTCAAAGTGATACTTATGTGCTGCTTCATCGAGTTGAGCATGAATATCCTTTGCGGAACCAACCCCTGATTTAAGGTTCACTACGAATAAAATCTTAGCTGGTAAATTCTTTTTCAACTTATATGTATTAGTTTATTTAGGATAAACAAACAATCTTGACATTTGTAGTAATTTCTTGAATAAAAATTAATCATAATCAAATTCAGCTGATTCATTTTTGTCAAAAATTTTTATGGTTCCACTGATATTCATCTTTACAGGTTCAGCCCATCCCTTATCGAACCGGACATGGATTTTTTTCTGGTAAACCCTCAAACTGATCCAGTGACTTCGGTAAAGGATTTGGAAATTTATTTCATTAACTTCATCAGGAAGCCGGGGGTTTAGCCAAAGCATATCTTCCCTGATCTCGATTCCGGTATAGCACCGTTGGATGATATCAACAGTTCCTGCCATGGCGCCAAGATGAATGCCTTCAGGTGTTGTGCCTCCCTGCACATCATTGAAATCGCTCATCAACGCTTTCTTAAACCCGAGCCACGATAATTTTCTATGTGAACGGGAATAGACCCAGGCATAAATAACCTGGCTCAATGTAGAGCCATGTGCAGTTATGTCCTCATAATATTTAATGTTTGCAGGAATTCTGTCAGGTTTAAAAGAATATCCCATTTCATTAAAAAGCAATTCAAGTTCATTGGATGAAAAAAGATAAAAAAGCATTAAAACATCGGCTTGTTTGGTAGCCTTATAATAATTTGGTGAATCGCCCTCCTGTTCAAGGATTCGGTCCAGCCGCAAAGCTTCTCCATATGCTTTCCTGTACTTTTGCCAGTCGAGGTCTTTTAACTTATTGAAACCATCGAATTGGAGAATGATGCCATCGTTTGTGAAAGGGACATACATTTTTTTTACAATTTCCTTCCACCTGGCTATGATCTTGTTGTCGAAGCCAACTTTCCTTGAAAGCTTTTTTGAATGCTCACCCTCAAAAAGTTCGAGCAGGTTAAGTGCACACCGAATGTTCCAGACAGCCATAACGTTTGTGTAGGCATTGTTATTTAATCCCGGTTTCTCTGAATCGGGATAATGGGTATGATATTCATCAGGTCCCATCACGCCCTTTATCTCATATCTGCTTCTTTCTTCATTAAACTCTGCCAGATCCGACCAGAAAAGGGCAGTATTTAATATCAGTTCCGCACCAAATGAAGCCAGAAAATCCTTATCGCCTGTTGCCTGATAATATTGCCATACATTATAAGCTATGGCAGCATTTATGTGTCGCTGAAGCATGGAATGGTCAGGAAGCCACCTGCCGGATTGTGGATTCAAGTGAATTTTCTGACTTTCTTCCCGGCCATTGCTTCCGCTTTGCCAGGGAAACATGGCTCCCCTCAGCCCTAATTTGCCGGCAGCCTCTCTGGCCATAGGCAGCCTGTGGTACCTGTACATCAAAAGTGACCGTGCCAGTTCAGGAATGTGGTAAAATATAAATGGAAAAATATACAATTCATCCCAAAAGATATGCCCCCGATAAGCTTCGCCATGCCACCCCCTTGAAGGTACTCCTATATCCATTCCAATACTGTTTTCTGATACCGTCTGATGAAGATGAAACAAGTGCAGCCGGAGGAGCAGAATTTCATTGCCCGATGTTTTGATGTCCATATTACTCAGGCTCCATATATATGACCAGGCCACCCTGTGTTCCTGAAAGATTTGATTGAAGGATGTAAGTCTTTTTATTTTTAACCGTGCTTCAGTAAATGTATCGCTAATGGCGGTATCTTTGGAAGTATAAATCGCTACAAGTTTCTCCAGCCTTATGGAAGAGAGCTTTTTGCATTTGATTTTAACTTCCTCATAAACCGATTTATCCTCTGTTATAACTTTTGCATCCTTATTTGCTTCTTGTTCGTCTAGAAAGACTCTTAAGGTTGCAGATTGTGTCATGATAATTTTCGACTGCCGGGTCATGGCCGTTAAGAATATGCCGTTTCCTTCAAGTTCACCCTTTTCATAAATTTCAAGATGGTTTCCGTTCAAGTCATTATATCGTTCTACACCTTTATTTTGAATATCCCCATCAATACCTGACCGCACAGTTATTTCTTCCTCCCAGTTTTCTGGTACTATAATCCACTCGATGGCAGCAACATGCCTGTCATGCATATTGACTATCCTTCTGCTGATAAATGTTGTTTCCCTGAACTTTTCATCCCTGGTCTTTAACCGCCTTTCCAATATCCCTTCCTTAAGATTTAAAATCAGATTATACTCCAATAATTCTGTATCCGAAATATTAAACCAGTCTCCATCGCCAATCTTATAAGTCAGATACAACCAGTTGGGCCAATTGACTAAATCTTCATTTTCAATTTTCTTTCCCTGAATATCCGAAACAACCCTGTTGTATCCTCCGCCTAAATATGTGCCCGGATAGTTACCTCCCTCTGCCTTAATCTCTTCCATTGCACCACGAGTCGCAAAGTAGCCGTTGCCAAGGGTACACAATGCTTCTCTCAACGGATGTTGCTCAGGATCCCACTCATTGTAGATTATTTTCCAGTCGTCGCGCTGACTTATTTCAGTCTGATCTTTTTTTTCATCCATAATAATGTTGCTTATACAATGGCCAAGAGAATGATACTCCAACGTAACCATCATCAGAAATAATTGAACCAAAAGTTTATTATTTGAATATCAGTTTCATAAAAAAGAGAGTGAGGAAAAATTACACCTCCTTTTGTAGAAATTTTTCCTCAAATTCTTTATTTATAATTATTTAGCGCAAGTGCTATTCCCGGAATAAAGTATATATCAGGCTCTGAATAATGAGATTTAATGCCCGAAACAGAATTACTTGAAGCCTCCGTCATAAAATATAGATGAACATGTATCTATATTCTAATACTGCTAAAACGGCATATATAATATTTTAGAAAATTTATTTAAATTACATCAGGATCCTGTCTTATGTTTTATGCCTATCAGTCATAAAACCCAACCAGATGAATGTTATTCACATAAATGGGAAGCCCTCATCCCAATCTTTTCACCTGATGGTGATTATCCCCGCCAGACTAAATAGTCTGCCATCGTGTAGTAGCCTTATAATTAGATATGTATTCATTCTTATGGACATTTTCCGCATCAGCATAAATTTCATAACTCTCTTTACAGTTTTGGTTCATCATCACATTACTTCTATTAAAGAAATTTTTCTTTATTTTCAGGCTTAAACAAGCAAAAAACAACATGGCTTTTTTCATGGCAGTTAATATTAAAGTTTATTTTTCTGTGTCTTTTAGCCGCCGTAAAAGAACAGCAGCATATGAACTGATTGAAGTGTTCTGAATTATAATTTCTTCGGGTAAGACAAGGCTCGCTGATGTAAAGTTCCAGATCGCTTTTACACCGCAATCCACAAGGTCTTCAGCTATCCCCTGTGCCACCTGGCTGGGCGTGGTAATAATCCCGATCTTTACGTTAAGCCTGTCGGCAAGGCTGAACAGTTTCTTGTACTCAAACACATGAATTCCCCCGATGTTTTTACCAATCTTTGCCAGATCCATATCAAAAGCAGCAAGTATTCTTAATCCTAATCCCTGGTTCTCCTGATACGACATCAAAGCTGAACCTAAATTTCCTGCACCTATCAGAAAAGCTTCGTTTATACGGTTGTATCCCAGAAATTCTTCAAGTGACGATATCAATTCGTAGGTATTATACCCAACCCGTGGCTTCCCTTTTATACCAGTGGCAGAAAGATCTTTTACAACCTGTGTTGGATCGCAGCCCATATCCTTTCCGATGGTGGGTGCTGATATGTTTAAAATCCCTGACTCCCTCACCTGTTCAAGGTAATACAAGTACCCTGGCAACCGCTTTAATGTTGGCTCCGGTACCTTTTTAACTATTTTGTATTTCCCTGAATCTTCCATTTGTCATGAAAATAATGATTGTATAATAAAACTTCGCCTCAAAGATAGTAAAGATTTAATTTAAAGAAATTATTCTTTATTAAAATACATATTTGTTAACTCAAAATTAAATGAGGCCACCTGTATCATTCATGATCCACCCAAATCAACTTAGAGGTATCATATCCTCTTTCCCGGGCTCTCCTGAGGATGAAATCCAGTGTGTCCTGTTCCATTTTCTGGTTCCTGCTCAATATCCACAGATATTTATCGGTAGAACTTCCTATTAGTGCCCACTGGTAATCATCATCCAGTTCAAGAACATAATAATCTGCATAAAAGAACAAAAAGAACGCAACCTTCAGCTTTCCCGGATCATCAGGGTTGGGTTGTTTAGCCTTTCCATTGGCTGATTTTTGTTTACCATCTTTATAGCCTGCATTCGTGACCTTAATTTTGCCATCCGGCCTAAGCTCATAGGTTGCAGTAACATGAGACAGCCCGCGTTCAAACGGATGATCAAACCGGGCAATTTCATACCATGTGCCCATGTACCTTTCCAGATCAAGCTGCTTTACAGTGGTTAAATCCATATTTTCTGTTTGTGTTGACCGGCATGTACTTGCATTTAAAATACCAAATAGCATTAGCGCAAGCATCAGCTTCATCAAATATCCCATTGATCTATTGGTTTCCATTTTTTTATCCTCCTGATCATTTCAATACACATCCGTCCATTATGATAAGGGGCTTTCCAGCCACTAACCTTGTCGTTATCCAGGGGCATCAACTGGTTGTTGACACCCCAGAACCATTCGCCCTTTTTCTTATCTATGATATACTTTTTAATAAATTCCCAGCTTTGTTTTGAAAGACCAAGATACCAGTCGTCCTGCGATAACTGATAAGCATTGAAAAAACCAATAACTGCTTCTGCCTGCGGCCACCAGTCATACTGTTCCTGAAGGTTTTTCCCTTCCTTTTCATTATACATTCCACCTTCCTTTCCCAGTCCTTCCCTGGCAGATGTTGCTGCCATTTGCAATACAGCCATATCTGCTTTCTCCAGAATACCATCATATTTTAATATCTCTGCAGCTTCATAAAGCAACCAGCTCCCTTCAATATCATGACCATACGAAACAGTTTCAGACCGTACCGTCCAGTCCTCATCAAAAAAGAGTCTGAAATGATGGGTAGCGGGATCCAGTATAATTTCAAGAAAAATGTACATAATCTGCAATAACTGTCTTTCCAGGTCGTCTGATTTCCATATCCTGAAAAGATTGGTATATGCCTCCAAAATATGCAGATGGGTGTTCATTGTTTTTCGCACATCCATCTCTTTCTCACTAAGCCTTTGATCATGTGCCTCCTGCCAGTCTGCTGACCTGGCTTCAATGTAACCGCCATGTTCTGAATCCCATGCATACTTTTCAATCAGCATAAAAACAGAAATGGCAAGCTGCCTTGATTTTTCATCTTTAAATGCCAGGTAGTATTCCGAAAGCGCATAAATGAAAAATGCTTCTGCGTAAAACTGTTTACGTGAATCCAGAACTTTCCCGTCAGGAGCCACGCTCCAGTATATTCCACCATTTACATCATCCCAGAAAATTTCCTGCAGAATCCGGAAAGCTTCACCAGCCATCAATTTGTATTTATCCACCGGATACATCCGGTATGCCGAGGAAAAAGTCCAGAGTATCCGGGTTACCATAACTGCAGAAAGCGCAGCATCCGGATATTTTTGCCCGTCATTTGTGATTCGTCCATAAAAAATTCGGCGTTCAGGATCATAAACTTCATCCATCCAAAACTGAAGGATATTGTCCCGAAGTTCATTTTCAAACTCTTTACTGAGGCTACGGAGGTCTTTCTTAACATTCATACCATTGAAAAAAAATTAATAAATACAGATCAGTCATGTTCAGGAAATACAATTCCTGCTTCCTTTCTGATCAGGTCGAGCGTTTCCATCAAATCAAGACTAAGTTGCCAGGGCATAATGTCACTCTCAATTTTACCTTCATCCAGGCATTTCATCACATGCTCTGCCTCGTATTGATAGCCAAATCCTTCCTTATGCCCGGAAGGCCATGTCTCAACCTGTTCCCCTGCCCTTCCAATCGTAATACTGGTAGGTGCATGCCACCGGGTATTCAAAACCAGGTAACCATTTTCGCACCAGTATTCCGTCTGTACAGGAGAGAAGGATGCAAAACTCGAAACAAGGCTTGCCATCCTGCCTTCGGGATATCTAAAAAGCATACCAATGGTTTCTTCCGCCCCGGACGGACTAAAATCAGCTATCGCTTTAATTTTTTCAGGTTTTCCTAAAGAGGTCAGGGCAGCAAAAACGGGATAAATACCTATATCCAAAAGGGAACCCCCGCCCAGGGCAATATTGTACAGCCTTTTCTCAGGATCATACGGACCATTGAACGCAAAATCTGAACGGACATGTCTTAACATCCCAAGTTCACCTGTTTTCAATATCTCCATTGCTTTTCTGAAACTGGGCTGAAACATGGTCCAGAAGGCTTCCATTAGAAATGTTCGGTTACTCTTTGCGCACTGCACCATTTCCCAGGCTTCCTGCAGGTTTATTGCAAAGGCTTTTTCACAAAGCACGGCCTTTTTGTGATTCAGACAGAGCATGGCATGTTCACGGTGATGGGAATGTGGTGTGGCAATATATACGATATCAACCTCAGGGTCAGCTACCATTTCTTCATAGCTGCCATAGAATTTTTCAAATCCCATTTCAGCAGCAAAATCCTGTGCCCGCTGCAGGTCCCTTGAAGCAGCAGCATATAAGCGTGCCCCTGAAACCAGTTTCAGGTCGCTGCTAAACTTCCTTGCAATCTTACCACATCCAAGGATTGCCCAGTTATATTGTCTCATTTTCTTTTTTTACCAAAGGTACGGAATCAACGGTTAAATCCATTGGAAATTACCAATTGGCCGTTAGCAGGGATGATCATTTTCATGATTCCGGTCGATCAGGGCATTGATGTTCCTAACACTTTCAGCCGAACGCAATCCATCTTCAGGTGTATTCAGGCAATAGTCAAGCAGCTGTCCTATAGTAGATGTTGCTACGTGCATCCGGGTATCTGAGGAACCATAATAAATAAAAACCTCATCCTCTTCATTGCGGATCCAGCCATTGGAGAATAAAACGTTAGACACATCTCCCACTCGCTCCTGCCCTTCCGGTGCCATAAAATAACCACCAGGCTTTGCTATTACTTTTGAAGGATCTTCCAGCTCTGTCAGAAACAGGTAGAGCACATATCGCAATCCTGCCGCACAGGCTCTTACACCATGGGCAAGGTGAAGCCATCCTTTATCTGTTTTCAGGGGCGCCGGACCCTGTCCGTTTTTTAATTCCTTTACTGTATGATATACCTTTTCATCAATGATCCTTTCTTCAGAGGCTTCTGCATGGGTTATATCATCGACCAGCGCCCAGCCTATTCCACCACCACCGCCAACTTCAATAAACCCATCCTGCGGACGGGTGTAAAAAGCATATTTCCCGTCAACAAATTCAGGATGCAATACAAGATTCCTCTGTTGACCGTGATGAGAAATAAAATCAGGCAACCTCTCCCACTCCCTAAGGTCTTTTGTCCGGGCTATGCCGCCGCTGGCTGTTGCCATGGAAGTATCGCCCTCAGGAGCTAAAGGATCTTTTCTTTCGGCACAGAATATACCGTAAATCCAGCCATCTTCATGCTGAACAAGCCTCATGTCATAAACATTTGTATCAGGTTCATCAGTTTCAGGAAGTGTAACCGGCCTGTCCCAGAACTGCCAGTTGTCAATCCCGTTACTGCTTTCGGCAATGGCGAAGAACGATTTGCGGTCCCAGCCTTCCACCCTCACTGCCAGCAGGTATTTCCCATCCAGATATATGGCACCGCTGTTAAAGGTAGCGTTGATACCAATCCGCTGCATCAGGTATGGATTGGATTTGGAATTCAGGTCATATCTCCACTCAATGGGAATATGTTCACTTGTAAGCACCGGCCTTTTATACCGGTAGTATATTCCATTGTAACCTTTCTTTACTGGTTTATTTTTCCTGGACAGAAGATTATCATGCTCTTTTTTCAGCCTGTTCATCTTCTTTTCAAATTCTTTTTTCGTTTTATCCTTATTTTTTCCCATGCTAATGTTTCTCCTCTTAATTAATTATCATCTATCTTTTTTTTATAACAGTGGCATGCTCCTCTTCATCCTGCAACTGAAACTATTTCTCAGGGAGCCTGTCCCACCAAGTCTTTTTAAGAATAAACCCGCAGATTATTGTTATCACTATTGTAATCACTATCGGCATTGTATCCTTCAGTACTATATAAATTGGCAGGGCTACAAGTGCAGTTTGTGCAATGGTTCCAACAACCACATTGAACATGTCCCGCTTAAAATTCCTGTTTGGCTCGAAATCAGGCTGCTCTGCCATTACTTTCATTTTAATCGGCCCCCAGAACCCCCACGGCCTTACATTACGGTAAAATTCCTTTAAGGTTTCCTCATTGGTAGGTTTGGTCAGGAAAGTACCAAACAATGCTCCGGTTACCGAAATGGCCAGCAGCCATGGAAAGTAATACAGGTCAAGTGTATTTGAAAATACATAGGGAAAAATCAATGCAGGAACAAGCCCTGCCACCATTCCCCAGAAATAACCATACCCGTTGAACCTCCACCAGTACCATTTAAGTACATTCGAAACCACATAACTACCATAAAGTGCCGAAACAATCCATTGCAGCATGCTGTTCACATCCTGGGCAAAAACACCGAAAATAATACTTACAATAACTACTGATACGCCAGTAGTATAATTCATGTTCCGGATTTGTTTATTGGAAGCTTCCGGCTTAATATACTTCAGGTAGATGTCGTTTACAATATAAGCCTGGGCTGCATTCAGCGTGCCGGCAAAAGTAGAATTGAAAGCGGCCAGCAACCCTGCCAGCAGCAACCCCATGAACCCGATAGGTACAAATTCTGAAATGGCAGAAGGAAGTATCTGCTCAAAGTCGATCTGACCTGCCACTAAAAGGTTCAGGCGGTCATAATACAAAATGGCAAGGATGGCAAAACCTGCTATCATAAAATAACGGACTGGCATTAAAACCACCGAAACAAAACCGCTCATTTTGGCTGCTTCCTTTGGTGTTTTTGTTGAAAGGATCTTCTGCATGTCGTAAGTAGGTGCCGGACCTGCCATTGAAACAAGCAGGCCCTTAAATACCATCATCATAAAAAATATGGTGAACAGCGAATAGCCATCATTTGCAATTTTGTTATTTACTTCATCTATGATGCCTCGCCAGTCGAGATCATCGAGCCTCCACCCAAAGAAGGGCGATGTCCAGCCTTCAGGCACGTTCAGTGTTTCAACCGCTATGGCTTTCATAGCAAGGACACCAATCAGTATGGCAGAAACTGTCATTATAAAATACTGAAGCACATCAGCCCATACAATACTCGACATACCTCCAATCACAGCGTAAAAAACCGCAAATAACGTGAAGGCAATTCCATATATATGCGGAACATATGAAAGCGGAACTTCAAAAGGGATATAAGGAGCAATGATGTCCCATGGAATAAAAATCATCACAAATTTACCAAGGCCAATAAATCCGTAGGCAAGGTAACCCAGGCAAAGAATCAGTGCAAAAAACACAACAACTCCGTGTGATAGTTTGCTGTCGCGCCTGTTGCCAAACCTTGTAATAATCCATTCTGCACCGGTAGTAACATTCGACCGCCTCAGCCAGATGCTCAGGAAGACCATCAAAAAGATCTGGTTAAAAACGGGCCAGAGCCAGGGTATCCAGATGCTCTTCAGCCCATATACAAATAACAGGGTAACGAGCCACATGGTGCCTGAAATATCAAACATTCCTGAAGCATTAGATAATCCAAGCATATACCAGGGAAGTTTATTACCTCCCAGCAAATAATTTGCTTTACTTTTCTGTGCAACTTTTTTTAGTATAAGCCCGATAAAAACAGTGGCAAGCAGGTAAACAAAAATGATGACACCGTCAATTACTGTTAATTTCATTTCTAAGAATATTAGGTTCCGGTTTTAAACACAACAATGATCTGTTTTTCCGACAGAATCACAATTTTACAATAATTTTCGTGTTCAATATGGTTTTTTGATGAAAATAATACAGGAAAAGCCTGACAATAATCAATCTGCCAGAACAAACCAAGGAGGAAAATGATGATATCCATGAATGAACGAATGATTCCTTTTCTTCACAATTTTCTTTTTCCCATTTTAAAATGCTGCTATTGCCTTTGCAAGTTCTTGAATAGAAGTTGGTTTTGCAATGATCTTCCGGTTTTCGTCAATTAAAAACATGGAAGGTGTAGCATAAATATTGTAATCTTCAACAACCTTTCCATTCCATTCGCTGAGGTCTGACAAATTCCTGTATGTTTCGAATCCGGCTTTATACACAGCATTGTTCCATTCATTTGCCGATCTGTCGAGTGAAACGGCAATCACTTCAAGATTGATTTTCCCCGTGCACAACGATTTAATCTGTGGCAGCAAACTGGTACAATGGGGGCACCAGCTTGCCCAGAATACCACAAGGTTCATTTCTTTTAGTGTTTTCGACAAATTCACAGGCTGCCCCTTCAGATCGTTCAGTGTAAAATCAGGAACAACTGTTCCGACCGTCATTTTTTGCGCTTCCAGCTTCCTACGAAGGGTTGTTTTTTCCTCGGTTTTACATAACGGTGCTGAATAATGATCTGATATCCATGTAAGAACCTTATCCATCTTCAAGCCTTCAAACCCGGTTACAAGGTAATCCACCACAAATTCGTATACTTCACTGTATTCTCCTCCCTCCTTTATAACATCAGCCATAATGGCATCTACCGCTTTTATATATGCATTCTGCCTTTGGTCTTGTGTGTATTCCTTCTGGTTATAGGAAACCAGGTATGTGAAAATTTTTTCGGTTAAAACAGAGGACTGAACAAGCGCTTCATCTGAAAAATCAAGATACCCCAGGTAATTCTTTTGAAAAAATGCTTTTCGCTCAACAGGAGTCAGGAAACCATCGCGAAGGGGTTCCCTGTAACATTTTATAATTTTCGACACGAATAAACTGTTGTGTTCTTCAGCCATCCGGGTTATAAACTCCTCACGCTGCATCTGCATCAGGTTGAATTGATTGGCAACCTGCTCCCGGGAAGCTTTTATTTCTTCAATTTTAACTTTTGAATCTGAACCGGAAGATTCTGCTTCTGACAGCATGGAATTATAAAACGCTTCTTCCTTTTCCAGGTCATTGATCTTATTCCTCAGATCCATCTCCTGCCTGATAAATTCAAACCACACCTTGTTCTCTTCCGAATGAATCAGTTTAAGGCTGTCGGCAGGAAACCTGAAATCGGTTTCAAAACGGACATCCTCTCCATTAAAGATAAAATCGACCTGCTGTGGTGATTCGTCCATTACACGTGCATAGGTAGTCTGGCCAAGTACAATTCTATACACGCCCGGACGGGTATCTGGAGGAATATTCCAAGTTGCTGTTTTAACCGGTCCGGTCCGGGTCATGATATTCTGAGTAAGCAAACTGTCGGCAATAATGAACCTGTCGCCCCTTAAAGCGCCTACTGTAACCGTATTAAAAGGCTGGTTTTTAATATTTACCTGCAGCTTAAATGGCTGAGCTGCCAAATGAAAAAAATAGGAAAAAAGAAATACAGATAACCACAGTTTTTTCATTCCTGTTCCTGTTTACATTTCGGTTTAAAAGCTGCAGCAAGATAGCATCATTTGAATAAAAATGAAAATGAAGGATGTTTCACTTACAGCAGATCTTGTCTTGTGTCCTGATACTATCAGTCCTGATACCTATCCGTAAACCAGCTTTTTTTTCACTCCACCCTACAATTCCTTCAACTTCATTTTGAAGAAACCATAAAATCATGCATTTTTACAGTTCCGGTTTTTTTTAATTAAACTTTAATAAGATAAACTATTAACAAAAGAATCTTCTTTCAATGAATTATAATCTATAATAAATAAGAAAATCAATAAACATTATATAAACATGAATAAAATGAACCGAAGAAATTTCATTGGGAAAGCAGCTGCAGGAGCTGCTGCTGTTACCATTATCCCCCGGCACGTTTTGGGTGGAAGTGGTTTTGTTGCCGCCAACGACCGTATCAATGTTGGTTATATAGGTACAGGCAAACAGGTGCCGACACTGCTGAATGGCATTGGCAGATGTAAGGAGACAGTTACTGTTGCTGCATGCGATGTATTCAAAAGCAAACTCGACAACTTTGTGCAGTCGGCCAACAAGAACAATTCGGCCAAAGGCCTGAATGTACAGGTTGAACCTTACCACTATTATCGTGAACTGCTCGACCGCAAGGATGTTGATGCAGTTGTAATCGTGACTCCCGACCACTGGCATGCCCAGATAGCCATAGATGCTGCGAAGGCAGGAAAAGACATCTATTGCGAGAAGCCGCTCGCCCTTACAGTAGCTGAAGGACGTGCAATGGTAAACGCCACCCGCAAATACGACCGGGTGTTTCAAACCGGCAACATGCAGCGTTCGTGGCGCGACTTCCGCCATGCAGTGGAACTGGTAAGAAACGGATACATTGGTGATATAAAAGAAATTAATGTAAGTGTAGGCGACCCAGTTAAACAGTGCAATCTTCCAACCCAGGAGGTTCCTGAAGGCCTGGACTGGAACGAATGGGTAGGTCCATCGGTATACCGGGGTTATCACCAGGATCTTGCTCCGCTGACTGTAGACGGACCATGGGCTTGGTGGCGTGGATACCGCGACTTCGGCGGCGGCCTGATTACAGACTGGGGTGCACACATGTTCGACATTGCACAGTGGGCGCTGGGTATGGATAACTCAGGACCGGTAAACTTCATACCACCTGCAGTGGAAGATCCAAAAACCGGCCTCTCAATGATCTATGAAAATGGTGTACGCATGAACCACAAACAGTGGGGTACACAAAAAGACTTTAATGCAGTACAGTTTATTGGTACTGAAGGAAGAATTGAAGTCAGCCGTGAATTCCTGCGCACCTTCCCCAATGACAAACTGGCCAAGGCTGAACTGAAAGAGACCGATAAGCGCGTTTATTTCAGCGACAACCATTACCAGGACTGGGTTGATGCAATCAAAAAACGCAGTAAGCCGGTTTCAGACGTAGAGGTTGGCCACCGTACAGCTTCCCTTTGCAATGTAGTAAACATAGCTTATGAACTGCAACGCCCGCTGATGTGGAACCCGCAGGCCGAAAGGTTTGAAGGCGATGCTTCCGCAAACCTAATGGTAGGACGGCCTTACCGGGGCAAATGGAACTATAACAACTATTAATTCAGACCAGTTCCTGCAATATCTGCAGGTTCTTCAAAAGAGGCTTTCGGGGCAATCCAGGCAGCCTCTTTTCATTTTGTATGCCCTCATTTATGACCTGCTTAAGATTTGTGGAAATCATATTAGGTAACTTTTCCCGATTATGAATTCACCCGTTCAAAGCTATACCTGGTCAAGGTTTAATTGAATTTAATCTGGAGTTGGTATATAGTTGGTATACGGAAAAAGCCACTTTAAACTTAATTGGAAGATTGACAGTGGCTGTAAAAATTTCCAAAGCATCATATGATTTGCTTATGTTCAGAAACTGACTTGGTTATTTAACCCATTAGTTTTTCTTTTCAACTGAATTTATTAAATTGCCGCCACAATGAATAATTTATAACCAATGAAAAAACTGACTTCATTCCTCATTTCTTTACTTACACTTTCAATGTTGAGTTTTGGCCAGGCACCATATCCTGTCCGGGGAATGTGCATCGCCGCCCCTTCCGTCGACCAGGTGGATGCTTTTACGCAATTTATTGATGAAGAACTGGCCCCTGCCGGTTTAAACCTGCTGGTTCTTAGAGTTGACTGGGGATACGAGTACCAGTCGCATCCCGAATTAAGAGGGAATAACCCACTGAAAAAGGAGGATGTTAAGAAGCTGGTGGAAGTCTGCCGTAAAAACAATATCAGGCTGATGCCGCAGATTAACCTGCTGGGGCACCAGTCGTGGCACAGTTCTGTAGGAAAACTGCTGGAAGTTTACCCTGAATTTGATGAAACCCCAAAGGTTCAGTTTCCTGAGAAATATGAGTGGCCAAATGAAGATGGATTATATTGCAAAAGCTATTGCTCGCGACACCCGGATGTGCACAAGGTAGTATTTGCCCTGGTTGACGAAATTGTTGAGGTGTTTGAAACCGATGGCTTTCATGCAGGGCTCGATGAGGTATTTTATATAGGCCATGAGCAGTGCCCAAGGTGCTATGGACATGATAAAGCTGAACTGTTTGCCGATGAAGTAACAAGGATCAGGGATCACCTGGCAAAAAATGGTGCTGAATTATGGATGTGGGGCGACCGCCTTATCGACGGTAAAACCACTGGAATTGGTTTATGGGAAGGAAGTTACAATAATACCCACCGGGCAATAGACATGATTCCAAAAGATGTGGTTATTTGCGACTGGCACTATGAAAGGCCTGATCCAACAGCAGTAGTGTTTGCTGCAAAGGGATTAAATGTGGTTACTTGTCCATGGAGGACTCCTGAAGTTGCAGTGGAACAGGAAAAGATGATGCGCATGTTCATCCAGACAGCCACAAAAGATATGAAACCACGCTACCAGGGCATGTTGCAGACTGTTTGGGGATCGGCTAAAAATTTCATGGACAGCTATTACGGAAAAGCTTCACCGGAGAGGGTTGATACCTCGGCCGACAGCTTCAAGGCCCTTAGCAAGGCCTGGAAACTATAAAAAGACATTCAATCAGGTAAACCTGCCAGTATGATATATTATTTATAAGAACCAGCAGGCAGGATATTTAATCAATTGATCGCATAAAAATTTTAAACACATTACATGAAAAAAATTTATTCCTTCATTATTCTGGCAACAATTGTTCTTTCTGCAAGTGCCGCCTATGGGAAAAGCCTTCCGAAGATTGGAGTCGATGGCAAAAACTTCGTAACAGAAACAGGAGAAACCATCCGGTTCAAGGGGGTCAGCTTTTCCGATCCTGATAAGCTTGAAAAGGAGGGACAGTGGAACAGGCGGTATTTTGAGGAAGCCCGTAACTGGGGCTGCAATATTGTGCGGTTTGCAGTTCATCCGACCCGGCTGAATCAAAGGGGTTGGGAAGCCTATTTTAAAATGATGGACGACGGCATTCAGTGGGCTACAGAACTTGATATGTATGTCATTATGGACTGGCATTCTATCGGTAACCTTAATGAAGAAAAATGGTTCCGCCCGATGTATAATACCTCATGGGACGAGACTGTAAAATTCTGGAAAACGGTTGCTGAGCGTTATAAGGGCAATACAACCGTTGCTTTTTTCGAACTGTATAATGAACCCACTTCCCAGGGAGGTGATTTGGGAGAGCTAACATGGGCAACATGGAGGCCAACCATGGAAAAACTGATCGATGAAATCAATAAGGTTGATGATCAGAAAGTTTATCTTGTAGCAGGCATGAACTGGGGATATTTCCTCGATGAAACAGTCAAAAATCCGGTAAACCGCAAAAACGTGGCTTACGTAACCCACCCTTATCCCCAGAAAAGAGATAAACCATGGGAACCGCAGTGGGAAAAAGACTGGGGACATGTGGCAGACCACTACCCTATTATGGCTACTGAATTCGGGTTTATGGGCCCTGATGAAAGGGGTGCGCATATTCCGTGCATTTCCGACGAATCATACGGCGAAGCGATCATGGCTTACTTTGCCAAAAAAGGGATTTCCTACACTATATGGTGTTTTGATCCACACTGGGGACCCACACTCATCACCGACTGGAATTTTACCCCCTCACGCCAGGGTAGATTTTTCAAAAAAGTTTTGGCAGGGAAGTAAAAACTATTCTTATTTTTACTAGTCAGAATAAATCAAATAAACCTTATACGGATGATTACGAAATTATCAAATGCAAAAATCACATTAACAGCATTAAGCCTTCTGTTCATGATGGCTGGTCCTTTAGCAGGATTTGCACAAAACGATGAATTGCCTTCACTTAAAGGAAAGAAAATCCTGATGGTATGGGGAGGATGGGAAGGACATGAACCACGGCAGGTTACCGAAAAGATCAAACCACGGCTCGAGCAACTGGGTGCAGTCGTCACAGTATCAGATTCGCTGGGTATTTATGCAAATGATAAACTCATGCCGACATTCGACCTGATCATTCAGGCATGGACGATGGGAAAAATTAAAGGTGACCAGGAAAAAGGACTGCTGAATGCTGTCAGGAACGGGGCAGGCATTGCTGGAATCCACGGCGGATTGGGTGATTCATTCAGGGAAAATACCGAATACCAGTACATGGTTGGAGGCCAGTGGGTAGCACATCCGGGCAACATCATCGACTATACGGTAGAAATCACAGATAAAAATGATCCTGTGACCCGTGGAATCAACGATTTTAAAATGCATTCAGAGCAATATTACATGCATGTCGATCCAAATGTAAAAGTTCTGGCCACCACCACGTTTACTGGTGCTCACAACGACTGGATTGACAAGGCTGTCATTCCGGTTGCCTGGAAAAAGACCTATGGAAAAGGGCGGTTATTTTACTTTTCGGCAGGACATGTTGCCAAAGATCTTGACTCACCCGAAGCCATGGAAATAATAATCCGCGGTATCCGCTGGGCCAGCGGCAGCAAATATCTGCCTAAGGAAGAGTGGATGAGCCCTGTTTATCCGGGCAAAAAATAAGTTTTTAACGGTAATAAAAATTGCTGTTATTTATGAGACAATTCCCATACCTGATTTTACGGTATGGGAATTGATAGTTTCAGTCAACAAAGAAATGGATTTGCAGTTGTAATTATAGTAAAGATTTTAGCCTGATGTTGTATCATAAAATATTCCGACATAAAACATCCGATACATGGGTAGTATTTATCCATGGTGCCGGCGGCAGCAATGTAGTTTGGTTCAGACAACTGCGTGATTTTAAAAAGCATTTTAACGTATTGCTTGTCGACCTTCGCGGGCATGGAAAATCGAAGGCACATTATTCAAAAGAAGAAATGTACAGGTTTGAGGAAATCGCCCTTGATGTGGTAAAGACTATGGATTACCTGCACATTGAAAAAGCCCACTTCGTGGGAATCTCCCTTGGTTGCATCATCATCAGGGCAATCGACAAACTGGCACCGGGCAGGGCTGCTTCTATTATTCTGGGAGGAGCCATTGTCCAGTTCAACAAAAGAATCAATGTTCTGGTGAGCCTGGCAAAACTGTTGAACTCCATTTTACCCTATATGTGGCTTTACAAGTTGAATGCATGGATCCTGATTCCGTCGAAGAAACATGCACATTCCCGGAAATTATTCATCAGGGAGGCCATACAGCTAGGTGAAAAGGAATTCAGGAAATGGCTGCACATGACAGATGAAATCAGGCACAACCTGAAGGAGTTCCTTGTTAAGGAGGCTTCAGCCCCTGTGCTCTATATCATGGGAGAGCGTGATCACATGTTCCTGCCCATGGTTAGCGACCTGGTAAAGAAACATTTCAATTCGAAACTTGAAGTTATCCGTAACAGCGGACATGTATGTAATATAGATCAGCCGGATGTGTTTAACCAGCGCTCCATACAGTTTATAAAAAGCATTTCAGGATGACGGGAGACACTATGAGAATCTTCCGTAACCTCTCCCGGTTGTTCCTCCTGATCATCATTTCCGCACAAAACACATTTGCCTTCACACCTGCAGATGAAACAAAATATTCTGCTTTATCAGCAACCTCAGTTCCGGTTACTGTTCCCGAAGCCTTCAATTATTTTCATCAGGATTCCATCCACCGGCTGGATTTCAGGTATGGGGAAGGGAGAAAAGGATTAAAACCCTGGATTACCCCTTCCCTGCTGATTGCGGGCGGGACAGCTTTTCATTTAATGCCGGGGGCAAAGGAAGGTGTCAGGGATTTCATGCAGGAACACTTTTCGTACAGGGGCCACCTTGATGATTACGGGCAGTATGCACCGCTGGCGGCAGTTTACCTGTTGAATCTTTCGGGAGTAAAAGGCAAAAACAATTTCGGGAACCGCTCGGCACTGGCAGCAAAAAGTATCCTCTTAAGCAGTTTTATTACCACCCGTCTGAAGGTGTGGGTGGGAGCACCAAGGCCAAATCTTGAAGGGCATTCCTTTCCTTCGGGCCATACAACCACAGCCTTCACCTTTGCCCATTTCATGCACAGGGAATACGGAGAGCTGAGTCCATGGTACAGCATAGGCGCCTATACAGGAGCAGCGGCAACAGGGATCATGAGGATGGCAAAAAATGCACACTGGTTTCCCGATGTTTTGATGGGAGCAGGTATTGGCATCCTTTCAACCGAATTCGTTTACCTCACCCATCAATACAAATGGGATAACAAACACCTCAGACGGCTGGATATTTTCCCCTTTGGCAATGGCCATCAGAAAGGGCTAAGCCTGATTTATGAATTTTAGAAAGGCAGCCTTTCCCCTTGCCACAGAAATGAAAACTTCTGCTTAAAAGTAAGAACCTTCCCGATGCCGGCAACCGGTTTAAGAGCCGGCAAAAGGAGTACCGAAAATCCCTACTGCCAGTTCAGCCCATACCAGGAAGAAAGCCAATAGAACTACACCAACAATAAGAATCCGCTGCTTCGTATCTTTAAATTTCCGTAATACAACTTCAGAAGATAACCCGGTAACCAACAACAGGAAACCCATGATGACATAGTCCATCGGTGACCAGTCGAACCCTGCTATGAATGGGATCAGCAGCAATACGGCCGCAGCTGCCAGAATGAGAAGAAGTCTTTTGTTTTTCATATAAAATGTTTTAATAATGATATTTTCTAATTAAAAGTACTTTGAGTTACAAAGTAAAGAATAATTTTGTCTTAAAGCAAACTTTATTAAGAAAAAAAACAGGAAGTGCTAAATAAGGATGTAAATACTTTACAGCAGTTATGGGCTAAAGATTTTATGGTAAATACTCCCTTCAGCAAGGTTACACTGGGAAGTAAAGAAGTAATAGAGCTTGTAAAAAAAGGAGCTAGTGAATATTCTTCCTACACACGGAACATTGAACAGGTCATGATAAAAGGTGACATAGTAATAACAATGGGAAATGAAGA
>JAEYNZ010000107.1 GCA_023412195.1 Bacteroidota bacterium | reverse complement strand
GGATTTTGGGATTGGTACTGGCATATTCAAACTTAGGTACATCAAACGGACAGGAAACCATGCAGTAACGGCAACCCATACATTTGTTTTCCCTCCATATTACCGGGCCTTCCTTGGTTTTGTACATAGCCTTGGTTAAACAGGCTGCAACACAAGCAGGCTCATTGCAGTGCATACACTGGTTCCTTACATATACTTCACCTTCTGAAGTTTCATATGTGTTAAGGGCACAACGCTGGTTCACACTGGTTTTACGTACCACCCCAGCTTCAGGCTTATCTTCAGGTTCAGGAAGATCATGTGCCTGAGCGCAGGCCTTTTCGCAGGCACCGCAACCAATACAGATATTTGAATCATACAGAACACCGTAAAATTCAGTTTCATCTTCTTTACTGGCCGGAGCACCTGAGGTATTTAATCCCATGAAGGACAAACCGGTTATGCCGGCAACCTTAAAAAATTTTCGCCGATCAATACTCATAACTCTTGGATTAATTAATGATAATTAAGATTTAGATGATTTTTTATTTGGAAACGTCAATAAATTGATTCTGAAAATCTTCCCACACTTCAGGGGCCATATCAGCAAGTACATTATCCGTGAGCTCACCTCCATCCTGAAGTACGATATGATCATAAACAACCCTGTTGGAACTGGCTGATGTAGCCATAAAATCCTTCAGGCGTGTAAATTCATCATCCAGCCATTCCCTGAATTTATCTGCCATGATCATGAACCGGGTTTCCCTGGCCCAGTTAAGGGGTTCTACCTGATACAGCCAGCCATTGTCATAGGGTTCGGTATTTACTTTTAAAGGATTGCTTAAAACCGACTCATTTTGTTTTCTGATAACACCAGTAACAGGAGAATAAAGATCCAGGTGTTTGCCACCCCTTACAACAGATACCATTTTTTCACCTTTTCGAATCTGTTCACCAGGTGATTTCATCTTTATTTGCGATAATGATCCTGTGATGTGCTGAAGGAAGTCATTAATGCCAATTCTAACCATTCCGTCCTTTTCCATGAAAACCCAGGTATGGGTTTTATCGTAAAGCAAGCCTGCCGGTGCTTTAATCAGGTTAACATTCATAGCAGGTGCTATGGTGATATCGTCGCTGTCAACCTGTGCCTGTTTTTTCCTTCTTGTAATTGCGGCAATGAAAAACAACACCAAAAACAATCCCGTAACAATAATAACCATCCATCCTTTACTCAGAAATGGCATGGGCTGGGCAGATTGAGGTTCTGATCCAGGTTGTCTCAGTGTGAGCATTCCCGCTGTTTTTTCCCTGGTAAGAAGATTAACAAAACCCAAAGAAGCTACCTGCTGCTGTCCGTCATTTAACATCCATTCAAGAAATGAAAGTGTTTCTTCATTTTCAGGGATAGTTAAGGATGCAGCATATACATCACTGCACAACTTTCTGGAATACTTGCCGATCCACACTCCCCGAGTGAATTCAGCAGGTGTAGAATAGAAATCTTCAAAACCATCCAGTTTACCATTTTGATTTTTGTCTACAGGAATAATTTTAATCCTTTCGGCAAAAAGGTTCTCCCCATCGGTAACGATGTCAGCCAGCCTGCAGAATCCAATAGCATTCACATCATTCTGAACAGCAGTAAAAACATCTTTAGAAGATGCCAACCGGAAACCTTCCATAGTTTTTACTCCCGAAAACTGAGCAACTTTAGAAAGTATCGGTTCATTATCAGGAATATATAACTTTACAGGAACACTGGCTGAACCATTCAATCCATCAGGCCATTTATTGACTGAAAGAATCTGTTCAAAAGCTCCTGCGGTCATGCCTTTCTCCGTAAGTTCCTTAAATAATGGATGGCCAGCATTAATTACCGGAACAATGATTTCATGGCCTATTAATATTTTCCATTGTAAATCACCCTGAAATTGCACGAGCTGATCTTTAGGTAATATCAATACTCCCTTCTGGTTGGATATTTCTCCGGTTGTTATAACTGAAATATCTTTTCCTGTTGCGGAATTATAACCTGAGGCCATGCTTCTCACAAATTCCTGAAGCCCTGGAATTGTTGTTACATTTCCTGTTTCTGTACCTGTAGTTTGATTCCCTCCTGTTCCTGTTGCGTAGGAAAAGGACACGTGCCCAGCAAACAAAAACACGCAGATTAAAAGTAAAGATTTTAAAGTTTTCATGATTCTTTTGTTAAATTTGATTTTTCTAAACCACACCATGCTATTGATTTTTAATTATTTACAAAACGCTGTATTATATTATCCAATTAGAGTGCCAAAGATTTTCGCCGATACAACATTCTGATTATCAGAGCTTCATATTTAAATATGATACATTGTGAACATAATGAAGTGTTGAGATATTCAACAGGCAAGTTTAGAATAGAACACATAACGCTAATAGACAGCAAATTACAAGATATGTTTAATTTATATACAGTGTAAATATTTTAAACAGTCATAGATAAGAGATATATAATGTGAATTCATATCCAAATTAATTACCTATCCTACTCCAGCTTCTTTTTAGAACCATCTGTAAAGTAATTAAGAGACTTGTCGGAAGTGTATGCAGGCTGGACCATGAGAAATGCCTGCTTTATATCTGATGAATTTAGTATTTAAGCAATGAAATGCCACAGGTACTTTAAAATAAAAGCAGAAAGAAGATTTGTGAAAAATAAAATCAATTTATAAAAGTTTTTATATTTTTGCAACCTGTTTTCCAACAGGAAAATTCATTTATGTACTGTCCTGTGGTGTAATTGGCAACACGTCTGACTCTGGATCAGAAGAGTCCAGGTTCGAGCCCTGGCAGGACAACAAACTTAAAAAATCATCTGCATTCATAATGTAGATGATTTTTTTTAACTACTAAAGAACCTAAGGTAGTGATGATCCAGATCCAAACATCATCCAGTTCCTGCAGTTCAATATGCAACATCCTTATCCTGTTTCAAAAATTATGACGAGCCGTTTTAGATGTGTTCAGGGTTTCTTCTTTATATATATCTCTTCCTTTGGGATAGCTGACACCCAGGCTACTTTTTAGCCTCCTCCTCAGCTTTTTTCATCTGTGCATAAAGCTTGTTCGCAAAAATAAAATCGTTGAGCTTCTGGTTGCCGGAGTTCAAAATTTCTTTATTGGTTCCCTGCCATGCTACCTCTCCTTTTGATATGAACAAAACAGATTCACCAATTTCTATAACCGAATTCATGTCATGGGTATTAATAATTGTGGTCATATTAAACTCTTTGGTAAGGCTTTGAATCAGCTGGTCGATTACTGTTGAGGTTTCAGGGTCGAGTCCTGAGTTTGGCTCATCGCAAAACAAATATTTCGGATTTAATGAAATAGCCCTTGCAATTGCAACCCTTTTCTGCATCCCCCCGCTAATTTCACTCGGTGATAGCCTGTGCGCATTCGGCTCAATATTCACATGATCGAGACAAAAATTAACCCTCTTAAGTTTTTCCTTTAGAGTCATATTGGTAAACATATCCAAAGGAAACCTTACATTGGCGGAAACCGACAGACTGTCGAACAGGGCACCTCCCTGAAACACCATACCAATCTCCTGCCTCATGATTTTCCTGTCCCTGTGATGCATAGTCACCAGGTTCCGGTCATTATACCAGATCTCACCACTGTCAATTTCAAATAAGCCAAGAATGGACTTCACAAGCACAGTTTTTCCTGATCCACTTCGGCCAATAATGAGATTCGTTATCCCTGCTTCAAATGTAGTGGAGATATTCTTGAGTATAGGTTCTCCATCAAATGATTTATATACATTTTTTACAACTATCATGTTAACAGAAGTTGGGTAAGAATTAAATCGAATAACAATATCAGGATGTTTGTGTTTACTACTGCCTGTGTACTTGCTTTTCCTACATCAAGCGCCCCACCCTGCACATGATAACCAAAATAGGCAGGAACCGAGGCAACAAGGAACCCGAAGAAAAAGGTCTTGATAATGGAAAACGTTACATAATAAGGCACAAAAAGCCATTGTATGCCTTCCACAAACTGGGAAACAGAAATCACTCCGGTAAGCGGACCTGTAACCAATCCTCCTAGCAGTCCGAAAAACACACTCACAATAAAAAGAAAAGGAAAAATAAACACCACCGCCACAATTTTAGGCAGGATCAGATAGCTTGCCGAATTCACTCCCATAATTTCAAGTGAATCTATCTGTTCTGTCACCCTCATTGTTCCGATTTCAGATGTAATATTGGATCCGATCTTACCTGCAAGTATCAATGCCATCATTGTAGAAGAAAATTCGAGTATGAGTGTATCACGCGTACCCAGGCCGATAAGGGTGGTTGGATAAATAGGATTCGACATACTGTAAGAAAACTGGATGGTCATAATGCCCCCAATAAATATAGAAATGATGATAACAATCCACACAGAATTAACCCCCAGCGAATCGAATTCCAGAAAAAGCTGCCTGATATAAAGCTTATGTTTTTCAGGCCGGGCAAACACCCGCTTCAGCATCATGAAGTACTGTCCAATATGAAAGAAAAATTTCATCCTTTTATTAATATTTATTACTTCATCTGGCTATAATAAAAAAAGTATGCTTATTCAAAGGTTAATGATTTATTCCTTTTCTTTAATTCATGAATGCTCCACTTTTATTATATTCAGAATTTATTATATCAAAAAATTCCGTTACAGATTTTGTGGCTAAATTTACAACAATAATGGCTCAAATAAAACAATCAACAGATATTGACGTTGAAACCATTATCATATTGAAAGAAAATATAAAATGATATTTTTGCTCTGGAAAGAAAATGATATTAAATGGAAAATAATTACTGTATTATAATGGCCGGCGGTGTGGGCAGCCGTTTCTGGCCTCTGAGCCGCCAGGGACGGCCAAAGCAGTTCCTCGACATTTTAGGTACAGGACGTACACTTATCCAGCAAACCTTCGACAGGTTTGTATCAATCGTTCCACTTGAAAATTTTTTGGTGGTTACCAGTGTAAGATACCGTGACCTGGTTAGGGAACAACTTCCACAACTGAAGGATGAACAGGTGCTTCTTGAACCTCTGCGACGGAATACAGCTCCTTGTGTGGCTTATGCAGTACATAAAATAAAGCTCCGCAATCCAAATGCAAACCTGATCGTAGCACCATCCGACCATCTTATCATCAAGGAAGAGGAATTTATCAGGCAAATCACAAAAGGGCTTGATTTTATTGAAAACAACGATGCCCTGCTGACACTTGGAATCAAACCCAGCCGCCCGGAAACAGGCTATGGCTATATTCAGGTAAAGGATAAAATTCACTACAATCACCACGACAACCTGTTCAAGGTAAAAACATTTACGGAAAAACCTGACCTCGAAATGGCAAAGGTTTTTGTTGAAAGCGGAGAATTTTTCTGGAACTCCGGAATATTTCTCTGGTCTTTAACTTCCATTATGAATGCTTTTGATTTGTACCTCCATGATATTTCATCCTTGTTCCTTAAAGGGGAAAAATTATATAATACGGAGGATGAAGTCCATTTTATAAGTAAAACATATTCCGAATGCCAGGGCATCTCAATCGACTACGGAATTCTTGAAAAAGCTAAAAATGTATATGTCCTTACTGCCGATTTTGGATGGAGCGACCTTGGCACATGGGGTTCTCTTTATGAAAACAAGCAGAAGGACCTGCAAGGTAACGTAATTAATGGGGAAAATGTACTGACATACGAAACATGTAACTGCATTATCAATATTACCGAAGAAAAAGTGGCTGTCCTGCATGGACTCGATGGTTATATCATTGCTGAATCAGATGATACGCTGATGATTTGCCGTAAAGAAGATGAGCAGCAGATTAAACAGTTTGTTACGGATGTAAGAATACAAAAAGGAGATTCACTGGTATAGACAATTTCTGCAATATTAAAAGAGAGCCTGAAACAAGAATGATATCTGTTTCAGGCTCTCTTTATTTAATCCTTAACATTCACAGGAGAAAGGTTACCTGTCAATTTTTTAAACCGGTAATTGATCCTGATTGTGATCATATACATCACCGGAGCCAGGAGCAAAGTGAGGAATGTTGCAAAGGTTAGCCCAAAGATGACTGTCCACGACATAGGGCCCCAAAAGGCAACACTTTCCCCTCCGATGATGAACTGTGGATCGAAATTGGTGTATAAGGTGAAGAAGTTGAAGTTAAGCCCAACTGCCAGAGGTATCAATCCCAGCACAGTGGTAATGGCTGTAAGTATAACAGGTCTCAAACGGGTTCTTCCTGCCTCAACGAGGGCTTCAATCTGAATCCCGGAAGGTAAAAATGCATCTTCCGGAAGACCAAGCTCTTCACGCTTACGCTGTCTCATAAGGTCTATATAATCAATCAATACAATCCCGTTATTTACTACAATTCCAGCAAGAGAAATAATTCCCACTCCGGTCATGATGATCACAAACTCCATATTAAATAATCCTAGTCCAAGGAATACTCCAATGGTACTGAACACTACGGTTGCCATAATAATGAGCGGACGGATCAGTGAGTTAAACTGGGTCACCAGGATGATCATGATGATGGCAATTGCAATCAGCAGGGCAAACAACAAAAAGTCACTGCTTTCCGACTGTTCCTGCTGCTCTCCTGTAAAGCTGAAGGTGTAACCCGCAGGCATTGGGTAATCATTTAATAACTGACGAACACGCTGGATGATTTGATTTGCATTGTAACCTTCCACAACATTTGAAGATATGGTGATCGTCCGGGTATGATTTATCCGGGTAATTTTATCATAGGTGGTGGAATATTCATAACCAGCTACGGCAGAAATCGGAATTTTATTGTCGTTTATCATCACCTTCTGGTTCATGAGGGTAGAAACATCATTCCTGTAAGGTTCTGCCATTCTGATAAAGATATCATACTCCTCTTCACCATCTTTTAATGTTCCTGCATCATACCCATACAAGGCATTCCTGAAAGTCATGGCTATCTGCTGGGTAGTAAGCTCATAAAGCCTGGCTCTTTCCCTGTCAACCTTAACCATCATCTCGGGCTGATTTACATTGATATTCATTTTAAGCTCATCAATACCAGCAATCCGGTCGTCCTGGATAATCTTTACAAAATCTTCTGCAACCATCACCAGTTGGGCAAACTCATCACCCGAAATATCGATATTAACAGGAGGACCAGTGGGAGGGCCGTTTTCATCCTTATCAATGTATATTTTAGCACCTACAAAACCATGAAGGTTCTGTGTCAGATCCTGCATGATTTTAGCTGTACTGATACCTTCCCTGAACTTATATTCAAGAAAGGAAATAGATATCAGGGACTTATTGGGGCTCTGATCGCTTTCAAAGGTTCCTCCCCTTCCCACTCCTACGTTTGTGGTCACTGACTTTACAATAGGGTTCACAGGTTTCAGCGTTTCTTCTATAATCCTTTCTACCTGATCAGTTACCTGGTTTGTTCTGTCAAGCGAAGTTCCTACCGGCAATTCTGTGGTCACAAATATGGTTTGCGGCTCCGTATCAGGGAAGAACACAACTCTTGGATTACTGAATCCAAAATAAAATATCATGGAAAATATCAGCAGCGCGACTGTTCCTCCAAAATATACGTAAGGCCAGTATCCTGTAAGGGCATGCCTGAGTTGCCGGGTATACATATTTTCCATCCACACAAGGAACCTCTTCTGAAACCACCGGGCCATTGGCCGGAATGCAATAAGGTTCAGTACAATAAGAAGGGCAACTGTCATTGACAAGTTACCCAGTAGCCATATACGTGCCAGGTAAAACAACAACCCAACTACGGCAAAAATTCCTGCCTTCTTTAACGATTTCTTCCAGTTCAGCCTGACATCGATATCTTCAATTTTCATGAAAGAGGCAATGAAGGAAGGATTCAGGATCAAGGCCACAAAAAGTGAAGAAGCCAGAACAACAATCAAGGTCTTTGGCAGCACACTCATAAACTGACCCACAATGCCTTCCCACATCAGCAACGGGAAAAAGGCTGCAAGTGTAGTTAAGGTGGAGGTAATTATGGGATAGGCAATTTCACTGACTCCTTTTTTTGTGGCATTCATCCTTGAGTACCCTGTGGAATAAAGCCTGTAAACATTTTCAACCACCACAATGGCATTATCAACAAGCATTCCCAAAGCAAGGATGAGAGAATATAGAACCATGTTATTCAGGGTAATTCCCGATTGCTGCAAGATGATGAACGACAAGAACATCGACATTGGAATGGCAAGGCCGGCAAACAATGCATTTCTGAAGCCAAGGAACATATATAGCACAAATACCACCAGAATCATTCCAAGGATAATACTGTTCTCAAGGTTCTGAATTTCATCGCGGATATATGATGACAAATCATCGGTAGTAATAATCTGCAGGTTCGGAGGCAACATTCCCTTTTCCTTCTGGGTTTCTATCGTAGATTTTACCTTTTCAGAAGCTTCAAGAATGTTCTCACCCGCTTTTTTAACTACCGAAAGAGTAACTACCGGTCTGTCGTTTAACCTGGCAATGGTAGCCTGCTCCTTATAACTGTCGGCAACCGTGGCTACATCACGTATGTAAACGGGTTTTCCCATGTTCATTTTGACGATGGTATTGGATATCTGCCTGATATTTTGAAAATCGGCAACCGTCCGGATTATCCTCCTGGTATCATCGGCAGTAAATTCTCCGGCTCCGATGGTTATATTCTCAAATTGTACGGCTAAGGCAATATCCTCAAATGTAAGCCCCAGGGCATCAAGTTTATGTGGATCCACATTGATCTGGATTTCACGTTCTTCAACCCCCCTGATATTCACTTCAGAAATTTCACGCAACCCCTCAAATTCATCCTGCAACAGTTCGGCATACCTTTTCAGGTCGCGCATACTGAAATCTCCTGAAAGATTAACATTCAGAATGGGGAATTCTGAAAAATTAATATCCATTACCATGGGATCTGTATCCAGATCATTGGGAAGTTCTGACCTGGCTTTATCAACTCTGTCTTTTGTATCCTGAAGTGCCTTGCTTACTTCAACATTTGTGTTAAATTCCACCCAGATGGTACTAACATCCTGGTATGATCCGGAAGACACCTGTTTTACCCCCTGCATTCCCTTCAACTCCTTTTCAATGGGACGGGTAATGAGGTTTTCAATTTCAACAGGTGAGTTGCCCGGATAGATGGTCTGAACAAAAATATAGGGAATTACGACTTCGGGCATTAGCTCACGAGGCATAAGCCTGTATGAGAACAATCCAAAAAACACCAGCAGCCCTGTAAGAATATATACAGTGGTGGAATTTTTTAAGGCCAGATAGGTTGGCCCGAATTTCCGGTGGATGTGCTGCAGGTTTGGTTCCTTTTCCTTAACCATGGGTACAAAATTATTTTAACAATTCCTGATAAATTAATAAACCACCGCCATACCGTCCGAGACCTGGTTATGCCCTTCTGAAATAATCTTCATTCCGTCGCTGAGGCCTTTCACTACTTCTGTTACGTTATTGTGTGTCATTCCGGTTTCAACCTGTACCTTCCTGGCAATCTGATTACTGCCATTGTTTTCAACGACAAATGTATATTTACCTCTGAAATCTTCCTTTATATAAAGCGTAGGAACTACAATGGCCTCTTCTGCCAGGTAATCACGAAACTGAATAATTGAAATCAGGTTGGGCTTAATCATCCTGTCCTGATTACGAATATCAATTCTTACCCTGAAGGTACGGTTGTTTGGGTCGATTGTATTCCCAATCCGGGTAACAGGTGCACGCATTTCGATTCCGAGAGCCGGAAATGTTATATTGACCATGTCTTTTTGCCTGATCCTTGACAGATACGATTCTGAAACATCGGCATATATCCGGATGGTTGACATATTAAGCACCTTTGCAAATGGAACCTGCGGGCTCCCCATCTCACCTTTCTTCTGAAAAACGATATCGACAACCCCATCAACAGGTGATTTTATTTCCGACATTGAAATCTGGGCTTTAAGGCTTTCAATTCTTTTTTCAAGGCTTTCCTTCTCGGTACGTGCCTGCAGGAACTGCATTTCCGAACCAATATTCTGGTCCCACAAATTCTTTAACCGGTTGAAATTGGTTTCCGCCAGCTGAAGTTGTACCGACAATTCATCCATTGTCAGTTCAAGTGCATCAGTGCTCAGTCTCCCAAGTACCTGGCCCCTGGTAACCTGCTGCCCTTCGGTGACCAGAACATCACGGATGATACCAGCCGATTCAGGGCTTACATTAATATCCTGATCGGCTTCAACCTTTCCTGTTACTTCAATGAAATGTTCAAACCGCTGACTGTTGAGTTCAGTAACCGATACCCTTACTGCCTCTTCGGTTTTTGTGTCTGCAAGTTCACTCTCAAGAACATTGATTTTTGCTTCAAGGTCATTTAACTCCTGTTTGTATTTCTGAAGTTCCTTTCTTTTGCTCTCCTCATCACTTACCGTGGTGTTGTTGCATGCTGCGAGTAAAATGGCTGCGGCAGCAACTAATACTAGTTTTTTCATGTTGTACTGTTTTCGAAATTATAATGTTCCAAGTGCTTTTTTAAGTTTTAAATCGGCCTGCAGCAGCTGTAAAATTGATACAATGTAAGCTCCATGTGTTTGAAGATACTGGGTTTCAAGCTGCGAAAGCTCCGTACTGGTTGTTAATCCGTTGCTGAATTTTATTTTGGATTTCTCTAAAATCCGGGATGCCAGCTGGCGGTTTTCCACATCATTTTCATACTTTTCTTTTGCTGTTTCCATTTCGGCTGCTGCAGTAAGATAATCCTTCTGCAAAGTAGATTCTGCAAGTCTCCTGTCGTTTGCAGCCTTATCCAGATCAATTTTCGCCTGCTGCACAGTAAGGATCTTACTGCCTGAACTAAACAACGGCACCGAAAGCTGCAACCCCACCATAGATGAAGGAAACCACGGAACTCCCGCCTTAAACAGGTTGGCGTCATTCCCATAAGCTACTTTCGAATAGTTGTAAAATGCACTTAATTTAGGTAAAAAGGCTGCCTTTTGCAGCCGCAGCATTCTCTCAGAAACCTGGTAATTTGTCTCTGCCAGCCTGTAGTCAATATGGCCGGTAAAGTCAATGCCCGTTGTATTTTCCACCCGGATCAGCGGATCGATAAAACCCTCAAGATTATCAGAAAGTTCAATTTCCTCTGCCATCGGGTAACCCATTGTATACTTCAGGACTACCTTTGCCACGGCAATCTCCCTGTCAGCTTTTAATATTTCATTCTCTGCATTCTTAACCAGGATCGCCATCTGATCGACATCCGATTCCTCCCTGAAACCATTATCATAATAGGCTTTAGTCTCATTTAAAAGATTTTTTGAATGAAAAAGGTTTTCTTCCATTACCCTTTTGTTCTGCCTTCCAATTAAAACCATATAATAAGCCTGTGTTACAGCATCCCGGATTTCAATCTCCGATTTCTCATTTGCATGCTTCCTAAGGTCGAGATAGATCTTTGCTGAACCGACGCCCACTATATATGAGCCATCAAAAATGATTTGCGAAACTGAAAATCCAAAATCAGAGTTATAATCCTGACCAAATTTCACTGGCATATAAGTTCCGGGTTCCCCTCCAAAAAATTCTGCGGGTATCAGTGATACAGGCAGGTCAAGAAACTTCGTGTAACTGGCTGACCCGGAAACCTGCGGCAACCCAATTGTAATGGTTTTCCATACCTCTTTTTGGGCTGAAACAATATCATGACGCGAATTTTTTAATACAAAGGAATTTTGAATGGCATATTCACGGGCCTCCTCCAGGGAAAATGTTCCGGATTGTGCCGTAGCTCCAAGCACTGTAAACATTAGTACAAGCAGCCAGATTTGCTGTCTGATTCTGTTTTCCATCTTCTTTCTGTTTAATTGTTACCTCCTTCAGCTTCAGGGATAGCCCATAAGAGTTCCATCTTCACTGAAAATTACAGGCTTCCTTAAAAATTTCCGGAAGTTTTGCAAAGATAAGGAATAGTATCGGGTGTTAATATACGAATCGGTAAACTACCGCATGATGCAATTAAAATGTAATATCCGGTGGATAAATGAAAGATTAATTCATATGCACCAATCCATTCAACCAGTAAAAATATTTATTCCTGACGCAGATAAACTTCAGCATAAACCAGATCCTGTGGAAAGGTAATTTTGATGTTTTCCCGGTTTCCTTCCACCATATGAATGGCGTACCCCATTTCTTCAAGCACTGAAGCATCATCGGTAAACTTTTTTGTATACCGGCGGCTGTAAGCGTTCTTTATAAGGGATAGCCGGAAGGTCTGCGGAGTCTGAACAAGAAAGAAACGGCTGCGGTCAGCAGCACGGTTACCGAAACCGGTAACTTCACGAATTGATTCAGAAGGGGAAATCACAGGAAGCGCATTGCCTTTAATCTTAGCAGCCGCATAACAGTTTTCAATTGTTTGTGAGGATACCAGAGGCCTTACACCGTCATGGATAAATACGATACCTTCCGTCCTGATTTTATTCAATCCTTTCTTTACAGAATGAAACCTGGTTGCTCCCCCACCCACCAGGGTGTGCCGGTGATAAAAGGAATAATCGACACACAGTTTATGCCACGTATCCATTTCCTCTTCCGGCAGCACAACAAAGATTTCGAAAGCAGGATCATTTTTTAAAAATGCTTCAATGGTATGCATTAGAAGAGGTTTTCCGTTTATCGCAATAAATTGTTTGGGTAATGTACTGTTCATCCGTTTACCACTTCCTCCGGCCACAATCAATGCAAATTTTTTATTGCTCACAAAATATTAATTTGATTACTTTGGCATAAAAGTAAATTAAATTCAAAAACACTATGGAAAAGGTACTTGAATTTCTTCGCAAACTTGCTGCAAATAATAACCGCGAATGGTTTGAAGCCAACAAGGAATGGTACAATGAAAGCAGGAACAAGATTCTGTTTCTGACTGAAGTTTTAATCAACGAAATCCGCAGCTTCGATCCTTCTATACAGCAACCCGGTGCCAAAGATTGTATTTTCCGGATTTTCCGCGATGTAAGGTTTTCGAACGACAAACGCCCGTACAAAACAAATTTCGGCAGTTATATAGCCGATGGCGGACGTAAAAGCAACCGGGCAGGATATTATTTTCATATTGAACCTGAAAACAGTTTTGTAGGTGGAGGAATTTATATGCCAGCGGCCAGTGACCTGAAAGCCATCAGGAACCATATCATGAAATTCCCGGAAATTTTTAATGAAATACTTGAAGATCCTGAATTTAACGCAGCTCTACCGGAAATGTTCGATCACCAGCTAAAAACTGCACCCCAGGGGCTGCCAAAGGATCATCCCCAAATTCACCTGCTCCGGTACCGTTCCTTTGCTTTTTCTTCCCGTATTCCTGATGAAGTACTTACAGGAGGAAAGTTTATTGATTCGGCAGTGGGTGCATTTCAACAGATGCACCGGGTCAACCAGTTTTTAAATGAGGCACTTGAAGAGGCTGATAAAAAATAAATGTGTATAAAACTGGCAGCTTTAGCATTTTTTAACTGACTGTAAATTTCTTTCTATATTTTTGCGGCCATAATAACTTTAAAATCTTATTTATGAAACGTGTACTTCTGGCAATCTTATTTGCTGCCTTTTTTGTTACCGCCCAATCTCAAAACGTACAAGTGCATTACGACCTCGGAGAAAACAGGAACTTTTTTACAACAACAGTAGAAATGTTCAAACCTGACTCATGGGGAAGTACCTTTTTCTTTATCGACATGGATTACAGTTCCGATGCCCGTAATGTAAGCAATGGAGTTTCGTTGGCATATTGGGAAATTGCCAGAAGTTTCAAATGGAATGAGAATCAAAAGTTTCAGCCACGCGCTGAGTATAACGGTGGTGTTTTAAAACTTGATGGAGTAAATACTCCCTTCATACCTATTGAAAACGCATGGCTTGCCGGGGTAGAAAGAACATTTGCTTCTGCTGATTTTTCAAAAATTCTTACACTGCAGGCAAACTACAAACATATCCAGGAGAAAGAAGATGCTTCATTTCAGTTAACCGCAGTATGGACGATTCAAATGCTGGAAGGCAAATTGACTTTTAACGGATTTGCTGATTTCTGGAAGGAAGAAATGTTCTGGGGATCGAAATACCGCTTTTTATCAGAGCCGCAGCTTTGGTATAATGCAAGCAAAAATTTATCACTGGGAAGTGAAATTGAACTCAGCAACAACTTCGTTGCCAATGAATTTAAGGTAATGCCCACATTAGGTTTAAAATATACCTTTTAATAACTGAAATCATGCTCGACCGCTTTTTTAAACTAAAAGAAAACAAAACTTCGGTAAAAACGGAAGTTTTGGCGGGACTGACTACATTCATGACGATGGCCTATATCCTGGCTGTAAACCCGGATATTTTAAGTGCCACCGGTATGGATAAGAATGCTTTATTTACAGCCACTGCACTTTCTGCTTTTGTGGCTACTGTGGTAATGGCACTGGTTGCAAGACTGCCTTTTGCACTTGCTCCGGGAATGGGATTGAATGCCTTTTTTGCCTTTACTGTTGTCCTGGGAATGGGCCATACCTGGCAATTTGCTCTTACAGCAGTATTCCTCGAAGGTATCATATTCCTGATTCTCACCGCTTTTAACATCCGCGAACTGATTGTAAATGCCATACCGCTTGCCATGAAACATGCAGTTTCTGTTGGTATTGGTTTATTTATAGCGTTCATCGGGTTGCAGAATGCAGGTATCATTGCCGATAACCCTGCCACACTTGTGGGATTGGGCAATATGGGCTCCCCAGCTGTTCTGGTAGCACTGGGAGGAATTATCCTGACTGCCATTTTGTTGTCGCTGAAGGTAAAAGGTGCTCTGCTGATTGGAATTTTTGTAGCTACACTTGCAGGAATACCCTTTGGAGTGACACAGGTACCCGACGGACACCTTGTTGATGTGCCGCCGTCATTGTCGCCTATCTTTTTCAAATTCAACTTCTCAGAAATATTTAGCATCGACATGCTTGTAGTGTTGTTCACCTTTCTGTTTGTTGATATGTTTGATACCGTGGGCACACTGGTTGGGGTTTCTTCAAAAGCAGGGATGCTCGATGAAAAAGGAAGAATACCACGCGTTAAACAGGCGCTTTTTGCCGACGCAGTTGGCACCACAGTGGGAGCAATGCTTGGAACCAGCACCGTTACTACTTATGTTGAAAGTGCATCGGGAGTAGCTGAAGGAGGAAAAACAGGACTTACTTCACTCACAACTGCAGGATTTTTTCTTATAGCACTGTTTTTCGCACCACTTTTTACAATGGTGCCACCTGCTGCAACTGCCGCTGCTCTGGTGCTTGTAGGTTTCTTTATGATGTCACCCATCCTGAAGATACATTTCGATGATTTTACGGAAGCAATTCCTGCCTTTATTACAATCATTGTAATGCCGCTTACCTACAGCATTGCTGAAGGAATCGTTTTCGGAATGATCTCTTATGTACTGCTTAAACTGTTTACAGGAAAGGCTAAGGATATTTCGGTTGTGATGATTGTCCTTGCACTGTTGTTCCTGCTGAAGTTCTTTATCTGATTTACGGGCAAGCTGCAGGTTTATCTCCTGCATCGGTTGTTATATATCATTGATGCCGTTTCTTAATGCCATTTCAACAAGTTGAAAACATAAGGAACGGCATTTTTTCTTTTAAATAGAGATACTTCTGCCTGGTATTGGATTCTGGTTAATCAACGGTGGGCCCTCATACAAACTTCATGTCATCAACAAATGAATTTTATAAAAATAAAATCGTAAACTAGTGGTTCATAAAAACGGGAATAATCAGCATTATGAAATACCTGTTCTTTATAGCGGCATTTAATGCCATATTTTTTGCTTTCCTGATATTGCAAAAAAAAGCAAAAGCATTACATGATAAAATATTATTCTATTGGTTGTTCTATTTAGGCTTTTTTATTGCTGCTTATGCACTTTCAAGTCATGAACTCTTTCACCGTATCCATTATTTCTTAAACTTCATTATTTCAATGTTCCTGCTGCATGGTCCATTCCTGTATCTGTATGTGGATGCCCTAAGCACAGAAAAGAAAAAAATTAACAAAAAGGATTTACTCCATTTTATACCTTTTGTCCTTTTCGTTTTTTATCTGATAATATCCTTATTCATTCCGGGATATGCAGAAAAAATAAGAATCGATCATGTGGAAATTCCAGCTAAACCACCTGTAATATTTATTATTTTCCTTTTAATTGCAGCATTTTCAGGGCCTGTGTATTTTGTTCTGTCAGTCAGAAAAATAAAAGCAATAAAAAACACCATTTTAAACAATTACTCCACAACAGAATATATTAATCCCGACTGGCTAAAAGCCCTGGTTACAATATTTGGTGTGATCTGGACAGCTTTAATAACAATTGCTGTCATCCATCATGTATTCCATTATTTCTCTATCGATTTCTGCATAAACGGACTTTTTTTATCCCTTTCGGCTTTTGTCATTTTAGTAGGGTATTATGGGTTAAGGCAAAAGGAGATTTTTACCAATTTCTCTTCTGAACCACAGGATGTTGTAAACATACCAAAGGCACATCAGGCTCACAATCCGTTGAAGGAGACTGAAACTGCTGAAAGTGTTTCGAAAATTAACCGGATCATGAAGGAAGAAAAACCCTACCTTAACCCTGATCTTACACTTCCTGAACTCGCAGCTTCATTAAAAATTCCGGCTTACCAGCTTTCACGGATCATCAATGAGCAATATGAATGCAACTTCTTTGAGTTCATAAATGGCTTCAGGGTGAACGAGGTGAAGGAAAAAATCAGGAATCCACAATGGGATCATCTTTCATTACTGGGTATTGCCTTTGAATCCGGGTTCAATTCAAAATCCGCATTCAACCGGGTATTTAAAAAAACAACCGGCTTTACTCCCAGTGAATATAAAAGCTCCCTATCATCCTCATAACAGTCACACTTTCATAAAGGGCCCGGATTTAACCGTAAACAGGTGCCAGTTTATAAAGTAGGTCGCAGGAGATCCGGGACTTCCATACTTTTGTTTGAAAATTATTAAAATACATAAAAACAAAATGTTATGGAAAGAAAAGCTAATAATTGGGTATCCCACTCTAACAAAGTTTCCCGCAGTACACTGAATTCTTTCGAACGTAAACTTATCATTGGGTTGATTACATTCTTTATGTTTTTATTTCCCGCCACATCATTTGCACATTGTGATTCATATGATGGGCCGGTAATTAAAGATGCATACAAAGCGCTCGAAACAAATGATGTAAATCTTGTTTTGAAATGGATAGATAAGGAACAGGAAAATGAAATTAAATCATTATTCAGTAAGACATACAGCCTCAAAAACAGTGACATGGAAATTTACCAGATTGTTGAAAAACACTTCCTCGAAACTTTGGTCAGACTCCACAGGGAAACAGAAGGAGCCCCGTATACAGGACTCAAACCGGCAGGATCAACCAAGGCAATTATCACATTGACCGACAAGGCAATTACTTCGCAAAATGTAGATGATCTGGCTCAAAAGCTGAATGGCCATATTGAAAAAGTCATAAAAGAAAAATATCATCAGGTTGTATCCTTGTACAATTCAAAAGATGAATCACCGGAAATTGGCAGGGCTTATGTAAAAGCCTATGTAGATTATACACATACCCTGGAAGCCATCCATGATATCCTTGAGTATGGCGGAAGTCATCAGGGACATAACCATTAAAAAAACAAGGATCCATGTTCTTTCAATTCAACTCCTGAAATAAGCTGAACCTCCGGCAACCATATGTGTTGCCGGAAAAACTTTCCGGTTCTTTATGTCCCGTTCTTTGTTAAATTTGCAATACAGCTTAAATATCAGTCTATGGACCCGGAAAAATCGAAAACCAGCAAGAACAGGAATCAGAAAAGTGATGAGATAAATCTTTCACGGCGTGATTTTTTCAGGAACAGTGTTTATGGAAGTGCTTTTTTGATGGTTTCCCCTTATTCCCAATTACAGGATGATTCAAATGATCGCCTGAAATTAAACCCGGAAACCGGTAATCTTCCTTTTCAGCCATACACTCCACTCCTGGACCTTACTCCGGCAAAATGGATCTGGTATCCCTCCCAAAGAACCCTGCAGAACACTGTATTTCTGTTCAGGAAAACATTAATGCTTGATGCACTACCAGATTCGGCTAAAGGCTGGACTTTTGCCGACAGTCGTTACAGGCTTTATGTCAATGGAACATACCTTCAGTTTGGGCCGGCACCTTTCGATCCCCGCCGCCCGGAGGCCGATCCTGTTGATATTACATCTCTGCTGAAAACCGGGGAAAATGTCATTGGGATGGAAGTTTTATATTACGGCACCGGCGACGGAACCTGGCCAACTGGTAAACCTGGGTTTATAATGCATATAAAACTGAAAGGAAACCACGATGAAAAGATCCTGGTAACTGATGAGTCATGGGCAGCCAGTGTTGCAGAAAGCTGGAGACCGGGTCATTATAAAAGATGGTACCTGAGGGCATTTCAGGAAGAATTCGATGCCCGCCTCTACCCTTGGGGCTGGAACAAGGAAAACTTCAAAGCTCCTGCCGGAAAGTGGTTGGCTGCCATGGTCATCGATCTGCCTCCGGATAAACCACCTGTTTCTTCACCTTACGATGAATACCAGCAGGAAATCCGTGCAGACCCAGAAGATTGTGACATCAGGGAGAGGTCAATTCCCCTGATGAAAGAGTTCCACGGTGGGCATGCTAAACTGGCCGACCATTTTGCAGTGGACTGGACGGGTGATCCGGAAAGATTTTTTGAATTCGTGACTCCAGGCTTATATACGCCCAAAGCATTTGATGACCTTAAAATATCCGGTTCAGGGGAAATTTCATTTGAACTCACTCCACCTACAGGTGTGCTTCTGACTTTTGAACTGGAGGAACAGATGGTAGGCTATCCTGAATTCACTATAGATGCACCTGAAGGTACTAAAGTCGAATTAATGGTTCAGGAAGGTCACAGGCCGGGGCATTTTACAATAATGAACAACAGGCTTCATTCCTGGACAAGGTTTATATGCAGGGGAGGGAAAAATGAATTCAGGACGTTCGACTATGAAAGCCTGAGGTGGATCCAGCTCCATATTCATGGAACAGCAGGCAGGATAAAGGTAAGCGGTGCAGGTGTTATAAGAAGGATGTCGGGATGGAAAAACCTGCCTGACATACAATGTTCTGATCCCGTGGTCGATAAAGTGATTTCAGCCAACATAAACACACTTGTAAATTCGGCCCAGGACCTGATGGTGGATTGTATGGGAAGGGAAAGACAGCAATACAGCGGCGATGTCGGGCACCAGGTGCATCCCCTGTTCTTTGCCTTTGGAGATTATAACCTTCCGAAACGTTTTATCAATACCTACAGCCAGGGCATCACGCTCGATGGCTTTTTCATGGATTCGTGGCCGGCTTATGACAGGCTGGCAAGGATATCACAGCGGCAGATGAACCTGACCATGTGGGGGCCTATAATAGATCATGGCGTAGGATTCACTTTCGACTGCTATCATTTCTGGCTCTATTCCGGCAACCATGATGCCATGCATGAGGTTTACCCGCGGTTGCTCCTGTTCTTCAACTATCTTGTCTCTCTTACCGGTGACGATGGCCTGTTGCCGGTTGAGAATTTGGGACTGACATGGGTGTGGATGGATTCAGATTGTTATATAAACCAAAAACACAAGCAGTGTGCATTCAACATGTATGCCGCTGCCATGATGATACATGCCCTTGCACCTATGGCACAGGCTTTTGGCGAACATCATAATGCACGGAGAATCAGTGAGACGGGGGAAGCCATTCTTGAAAAAACCATTGACAGGTTCTGGGATAACCATGAACAGATCTTTGTCGATAACCTTCCATGGGAGGCTGAAGAAGGCGGCCGGAGGCTCTCCGACAGGACCCTTTCAATGGCGGTAATATATGATCTTTGCCCAGGGGGCAGCATTACAGCATCCGTCAATGCTCTTGAATCTCCGCCCGTAAATATGGGACTATCTTTCCCGGCCAATGCAATTTGGCGGCTGTGGGCACTTGGAAAGGCCGGAAAATCAGAAACTATTATCGATGAAATTAAAGGCAGGTGGCATAACATGGATTCTGTACAACTCAACAATACACTCCAGGAACACTGGCAGGTAAGTCCTGATACCAGGGGCCAGTGGAGTCACTGTGCTGTTGGCCCGCTGTTTGCCATTTACAGTTGCCTGGCAGGAATATCACCTCTCGAACCGGGATCGGTAAAATTAAAAATCAAACCCAATCCCGGGCGGCTTGAAAACCTTAGCTTAAGTTACCATACCCCACATGGGCCGGTAAAATTCAATTGCCGGGGGAAAGCCGGAAACAGGAACCTTGAAATCAGCATGCCCAAAGGAGTTGAAGCTGTACTGGTGGTCGGCAAAAGAGAAAAAGTAGACCTTGAACCGTTTGCGTTAAAAGATGAAGCAGGATTTTCAGGATATACATTGAAACAGGGCAGGCAATATAGCCTGAAACTGAAATATATATGATGATTTTTTGCAACCATGTGTGACAGGTTTTTGGAACAGCCACTTCAAAGTTTCACCATAAACTGCCTGTACCAAATCCATATCAAATTCGAAAATAATTGAATTTAATATAGAGATGGTATAGCGTTGGTCCGGGCATGGAAAGAATGTTTATAATAGAATTAAATGCTAAAAATGGAGTTTCAAAATACCGGAAGAAAAAGTAATGGATAAATGGTTATAAAAGATAATAATATCAAAATTAAAAAGCAGGTAACACTTTTAATGATACCTGCTTCACGTGGGTTGTACTGGATTCGAACCAGTGACCCCTATCCGCCAGCTGGCGGATCATCCGTCAGCTGACGGACTAAACCAACTGAGCTAACCGCCTTCAGCATTAGATAAATGTTGGAAAATTATATTGT
>JAEYNZ010000105.1 GCA_023412195.1 Bacteroidota bacterium | reverse complement strand
ATCAAATACAGCACCAATACAACAAATTAGTTTAGTATTTAATTTTTCTTTATTTTGAAATGCCCATTTTTCTTGCTTAGGGCAGGTCATTCCTACGAAAAGTACATCAGGTTCAAAAGCATTTATTGCAGTAATTATCTTTGCAGTTTCTTCTATTGAGAATTCTGGTTTATAGGGTGGAGAAAGAACATCTATTTTTAGATTCGGATATTCTAATGCAGCCTTAGCAATTATTTTGTTAAGTGTTTCTAGAGATGCACCTAAAAAGAACACTTTACCATTCTGCCGATTTAAATTCTCCATAAAATGATAAAATACAGTAGGCCCCTGATTTTTGCGTATATTTTTACCTCGTAAAAGAATTGAAGATAACGAAAAATATACCCCATCCAAGACTAAATAATTTGAATTGATGAGAGCTTTTTTGAAAAGTTCATCCTTTGTGGATATGCCATAAGAATTAGGACTAATTGTTGTTAAAAGTTCAGATTTATTATTTAATTCAATTTCAGTGAGATTGGAAGAAAATATATTAAATCCCATTATATTAATAAAATTTGAAGGACACATAAGCAATACTAAAAACTATTTAAAATTTCCGAAAACTTAAAAACAGACGTTGATTTTAAACTAGTTGTTTAAAAAAGATTCATGTAATCTAATTTCGTCTTGATCAAATCGATATTTTAACAATTTGGCAGGATTACCTCCAACAATTGTGTATGGCTCTACATCTTTAACCACGACAGAGCCAGCTGCAATGACAGATCCTCTTCCTATTCTAACCCCTGCTACAACTATTGCTCCATGGCCTATCCAGACATCATCGTCAATGTATGTTTTGAATGAATCTCCTCTGGGGCTGTCCCACATTGTAACTCCAACATTATAAATAGTATGATCATCTTTACCAATAAAGGATACATTCTGAGCAACTAATATAGAATTTCCAAAAGATATATCACAATTAATGATACATCCTTTACCGAACTGAACTTTGTCACCAAAAGATATATCTTTATGTGGAGACCATATTATTATGTCAAAAGGCATTCTCAGAAATCCCTTTCTTTTAATATAGCTTGCATTAAAGAATATAACTAAACTAGTCCTCATCCAGTTAAAAGGTTGTCTTAATTTGTAAGCTAAATATGAGCGGCCCGGTCGAATATTTTTAACCATACTATTTTTTGTTTTCAAGTTAGTTTCCAGTATTCTAAAATTGATTCTTTTAAATTTGCAGTTGAATATTTACTCATTTCTACTGATTTTTTAAGAAGTTTCTCCTCAGGGATATTTAAACATTTTAACATTAACGCTGAACAATGTTCTTCATCTCTTTCATTTAAAATATATCCGTTTTCATTTTCTTTTATTAACTCATTTGCACTACTAAAATTAGTGCAAACCACCGGTTTTCCACAAGCAACTGCTTCGGCTAATGATGTTGCCCATCCTTCAATATAAGATCCCATCATAAAAATGTCTGCAGCATTTATAAAAAGCGATACCTTCTCATGTGATAATCGTCCAGTTATCGAAACATTTTCAGATAGATTTTTTTCAATCACAAACTGATGGATTTTATTTCGATCCTCACCATCACCAATAAAAATAAAGTGTGAATCACAACAAGTCTTACGAAAATGCATAAAACTTGTAAGCATAAATTTCCCACCTTTTAATTCACTTAATCTGCCAGTTGTTACAATAATTTTTTTAGTTTCGGGTAATGCTAACTTATTTCTCGCTATTACTTTAGAAATAGGATGAAAGATTTTATCATCAACTCTTGTTGGAAATTGTATTACTTTTTTATTTATTATTGCGTTTTTCCCACGATTAATAAAGTCTATTATTGCTTGATTATCGGCTGAAGCTAGGATTATGTTTGATTTCTTTAAATACTTGAAAAAATAGTAATCAAAAATTTTTGCAAAATATTTTCCATACCAATATCTTGAAATAGCAAGCGGATTCTCAACCCCTGGAATTCGAACGCATAGATTCTTAAAGGATTCATTTCTTAAAGCAAACAATACTTCAGGGGTTTGAATAAAAATATTATTAATATTTTTTTCTAATATTTTCTTTTTAAATCTTGTTACGGCCCAATAGGATTTTAATCTACCGGGAATTATTGTTTTAACGTTAGTGGGTTGACATTTTTTAACTGAAAAGAAATTATATGTTATTCCATTTATATCCTTTTTAATCCATTTTCCAATTGGAGTATCATCAGTTGACATACCTACAAGATAAAGTTCGCTTCCAAAGGCAGTTATCATTTGTTTTGCAAAAGCAAGATATCCTCCTATTGGATAATCAACGAAGTTACATACTTCTATAAAAAGAATCTTTTTTTGATTCATAATAATTTATAAATGTTTTAAATATTTATTGGCTATTTCACAAATTGAGAAATCTTTAGCTCTCTCAATTAGCCAACTAGAATCTTTTTTATTTAACAAGGTTTGTATTATAGCATTTGCCATAGCATCTTCATTATTAACTGGTACTAATATTCCAAATTTTCCATTTTGAAGAATTTCATGAGGCCCACCCGGGCAATGAGTTGCAACTACAGGTGTGCCTACAGCAAGCGCCTCAACAATGACGTTGCCAAAACCTTCGTATAACGAACTTAATACAAATACATCTGAATTTTTCAAATATTTGTATGGATTATCAACAAAACCTAAAAAATGAACATCCTTTTCAACTTTTAATTCTTTAGCTAAGGAAAATAATTGATTTTTTAGCGGACCGTCTCCCAAAATCACCAAACTGGCATTATTGAATTCTTTTTTTACTTTTACAAAACTTTTAATTAAAAAACTAAAATTTTTTTGAGGAAAAAATCTGCCGACTGAAATAATTATAGGTTTTTGAAGTTGATAGAAATCATCTAAATTGCTTCTTTCGTTACTTAAATCATAAATTCTATTGTTGAATATAGGATTATTAATAGTTATTAAATTTTCGATATCCCTTCTAATGTATTTTTTAATGTCACTAGCTGTGTCCGACGAATTTGCAACAATCTTATCAGCAGATGGATACAGAAGTTTCATTAACTTGAAAAGAATAATATTTTTTATATTTTTTTCTTGTAAGAGCTGATTAAATGTATTAGCTTCTCGAATGATAATTTTTAAGTTTAATATTTTATTTGCTAATAACCCTAAAACATAGATACTGTTAAAAGTGTCTTGATTTTATTTTTCTTACAGGTTTTTATAAGTCGTATGATTATCAATAATGGATTATTCGTATGTAATTCATGTATGATAATATTTGAATCTAATTTTGAAAGATATGGCCCATCCTTGAATCTTAAAATAAGTACCAACGGAATTTTTCTGTTTTCAAATTCATTAGCAAGATTTAATACTACTCTTTCAGCTCCTCCGCCTTTCATTGAATCAATAAAGATTCCTATTTTATTCATTATTTTTGTTTTTCAAGTTATAATTACCAGTAATTCCAATAACAATCGCAAAGGGCAATAAACCAAATTCTCGAGAAAAAGCACCATGAGTGTATAATGATAAAAAAAGGATTAGAATAGTTCCTATGGCAGTAATATAAATTAAGGGGTTATTTTTTCTACTATTATAATAAAACAAAATTAATTTGAAATACCAATAAATGATTAATCCAGTACCCACTATACCAAATTGCATTAATAATGTAATGTAACCAGAATCAACTGAGTATAATCCATATTGTCTATCATTTTCTTTTAGGTTTAATAATTTACCATAACTAGAATCATGATATATAAATCCCCATCCCCAAAATGGCTTTTGCAAAAGCATTGGAATTTGCCTCAGTTGCACATCGTTATTTCTTCCTTGAAATGAACCTTTTCCATATTTAATTTCATCAATTGCGGTGTAAAACTTCCCAAAAATTTGATCATTGAGAAAATGAGAATCTAATTTCACTAATGTAGGAACGAATAATAATAAAATGACTGACCATCTTATTATGTTTTTTTGCATATTTCCAAATAAAAATGTAAAAATAAATAACACAAAAATCAAAACTATAATATAAACTCTAAATCCTTGTAAAGCACTTGCTAAAAATAACAATAAAAAAAATGCTAAATTTTTAAACTTATACTTTTTTGAAATTAATTTATGATAATAATAAATTGATAAAATATGAGGGAAAATCATAGATTTAGAAATTAAAATGTTGCGTTGAAAACCTCCTCTAAAATCCGTTTCTGCTCGGTCAAGATGTCTAAAAATAATATTAATAATATCAGAATTAAAGGCATTGATTATTATTTGCATAGAACTGAAAAAAGCAATAATGTGAAAAATTTTAAAATAATAGTTTCCCTTTAAATTAATTTTTACATCATAATAAATTAGTAATGCTAAAGGTAAGATCAAATAATTTCTGCCTACACGTATTGCATCCAATATAGATATTGGACCTCTTAATGGCATTGAAATAAAAATAACAAGGGATAGTAAATAAAAATAAAAAATATAGCACAAAGGTTTTTCAAGGATTGTGTTTCTAAAGCGATTACTTTTGAAAGCAAAAATTAAAAAAAGTATATTTAGCCCAAATAATATAAAATCAAAGGAATTTAAAACTACAAAAAACTGATCTCTATAAAAATCATGAAACCCAAATACATTAATTGCTACAAGAATGAATATGGTTGTTATACTTCGAATTATATTGGAAATGGAGAATTTCATTAGTGGAAATATTTTACTAATTATGTTTCTTTCGGAGCAAATTTAACCCTATTAATGTAATAAATAAATAATAGATTGAATTTCCAATACTATATCACTAGTGTCCAAAAGATTTTTTACAAAACCTTTTTAATTTGTTAATGTATAGATAGTTGCATAGAGCAAAGTTACGTGTCGATTTGAATTCATTTATCATCTTAGCTGCCTGAAAGTAAATCAGGCAAATATGAACAGCGGCAAATATGTATTCAGTCAACTCGTGGCCTTCCTGCCTAAGAGAGTTTTTGATATGATAGTCAAAAGATATAGCGGTGATAAATGGGTAAAGACTTTCACTTGTTGGAACCAACTGCTCGTAATGATGTATGGGCAATTGGCTTCCTGTGATAGCCTCAGAGAAGTCGTTTGTATCGTTGACTCTATCAAAAACAAGTGCTATCATCTCGGTTTTGGTAATGGGGAGATTAAATTGAGCAATCTTTCCTATGCCAATGTAAACCGTGACTACAAGATATTTGAAGAGTTTGCCTTTTACATGATCAATATTGCTCAAAGCAAGCGAATAACAAGGCCTTTTGAGCTGAAGGGGAAATATTATGCGTTCGATTCCACGACAATTGACCTTTGCTTGAGCTTGTTCAAATGGGCATACTTCAGGAAAAACAAAGGTGGCATCAAAGTTCACACTTTGTTTGATGTTGTAACTCAGATTCCGACTTACATTCATATCACAGAGGCTAAAGTTCACGATGTGAATGTGATGGATCTGATACCGTATGAGCCCTATGCCTTCTACATCTTTGACAAAGGTTATTATGACCTTGCAAGGTTGTATATCATTAATACAATTGGATCTTACTTTGTCATCCGGCAGAAGTCTCGCCTTAAGTATGAAGTTGTTGATGGAGAAGAACTTTTGGATGAAGGAGATAATATCCTGCTTGATCAGAAAATACGCCTGATGGGCTATCAGACCAAGAAAAAGTATCCGGCTGAACTGCGTAGAATAGTTTACTATGCTCCCGATCTTAAAAGGACCTTTACATTCCTGACCAACAATATCAGCATTAAGGCAAAAGATATCGCTATGCTGTACAAGCAGCGATGGCAGGTGGAACTCTTCTTTAGGTGGATAAAGCAGCATCTCCGAATTACTTCCTTTTGGGGTAATACTGAGAATGCTGTTAAAATACAAATTTATGTTGCGGTTATCACTTATTGTCTGGTAGCTATCGTTGAACATGACTGCCAGTTGGACAGAACCACTTTCAATGTGCTTCGTGTCGTAAGCAGAGTGCTGACAGACAAAACAAACATTAGAGATCTTTTCTTGTCCTCTGAGACTATTGAAGATGTATATGATGATGCCGTTCAACTTGAATTTGCTTTTAAGTATTAATTGTTAAAAAAATTAATTGGACACTAGTGATATGTCTTTAGTGTTTCGCTTATACTAATTGTAGTATTTATTATTCTTGTCTATGTCAAAAGAAGAACAACATCAATGAAAGATTCTGATAAGAAAGCATTTTATAACTACAAAAAAGCGGATTTTGATGTGTCTAATTTAATTAATAGCATCAACAAATCTAAAGAATTACATAAAGAGCTTTCTAAGATATCTCATCCAGATAGATATGTAGACCAAAAAATAAAAATTTCAGCAGAAGAGCTAATGAAGGAAATAAATCTGAATCGAAATGATTATAATAAATTATTATTGTTGAAAGAAAAGGCAAAAAAAATACTAAAATGAAAATAACTACAATAACTTTTCTCCCGTTAATATTTACCGTTGAAAAATATGAATTTAAAGCACATATTGATCTTGGTGAAACGAATTGGTTAAAAATAAAAATTAAAGATCCTAGCAAACCGATGTTTAAAAGAACAATTTTTAAAGCTTCAAAAATGATGATGTTCCTTAAAAACAGAGATTCCCTTTACACAAAATTAGAAGCAGAATTCGTCGAAGGATTAACAAAAATTGACGATTTAAGTCCCGAAATAAAAAAGGAAATAGTGCTAGTTGTTCGAAAATATTTCATGGAAAACTTACCTCGTTTTAGAAAATCCTTGTTGTAATCATTTTAAAATAGGAATAAAGAAAATCAAAAAATCAAAAAATTTTTAAGGAATATGGGATTATTTAGTACAAGTTCTGAACCGAAATTTGTTAAGGCCATTAGAGAAGGAAAATCAGTTAATCTAATTCCATTTGTTGGTCCCTATATAATTACTTCTTTAGGAGTTCGAAATCACATGACTATTAACTATTTAGCACATAAAGCAGATACCATTTATATAAAATGTAGAATCTTTGACTTAAATTCAAATGAAGATTTTGAATTTACATTTGACGATATTAAAAATGTATATCGGCCTGAATCTAATGTATATGCATGGGATGGATTTGAAGGGCATGAAAAAGCAAGACTGGTCTACTTACGAGCTGGAATGAATGATATTCTACTTATTGAATATTTAAATCCGGTATATTTTTCATCTATAGTTATTCCCATTCATAAAATATGATTTGAAACCATAAAAAAGGGGAACAACTATGAAGTTTCATCTAAAAACATAAAAGATCCGCATTGCATTGTGGGATCTTGTAAATGATCCCCGTACCCGCGTTCCAAGCAAACTGAGCTGATGGCTTCAATCCACCTGCTCAGTTTGTTTATGAATACCCGATCTTGAAATTACGACTTCCCTGCGTTCATTGCTTACTCCGCTATTCAGCACCGCAGTGTCAGCCTGTGTCCGATTAACTCCAAAAAAAGTTGTACTTGTTTGGAAAAAGCATTGCACTTCTCCAAAATCTTCATATAATCCAACCACTGTCCGAAAGATTCTAAAACATATTGGATACAGTTGGTACAGTCGTTTTCCAACCTCTTCTGCTGTTGCTTCATACCCCATTGAACCCTTTCAGGGTTCCCCTGTCAACATCACCTCATCCACGGGTTGCCACCCGTGGCTATTGTTGTTACACCCTTTCAGGGTTCAGGAACACCGGAACACCAGGCCTCTGCACCGGTACGTTTGGAACACCGGGGACATCTGCAAAATCCTACGGTCACTTTCCCGATCCCATACGAACCATTCCCTAACCCTTTCGAACCCTTCCCTAACCATTCCGAACCATTCCCTAACCCTTTCGAACCATTCGAAACCATTGATATTTCCCTTATGCCAACCCAAATTATCTGCTAAATATGTTGGGTCTTTGTTACCTCTTTGTTGGGTTCTGTGTTAGGTGTGCTTATCCTGTCCTGATAATTCCAACCATTACAGATAGTTATAGTCTTCCTGTCCTTGTTGGGTAGCTTGTTGGAAATTGATGTTTTCAAAACGGTATAAAGTACTTCTGATATTTTGATCCTCCTTCAGAAATAAATTCATGTCCAAATCAAAATTTACCAGTTTCTTTGTCGGTTTCATTGTCGGTTTCATTGTCGGTTTCACAGATTTTCAGGTTCGGATAATACTCATGTTTTAAGAGAATTACAATCATTCTCACTGTGGTTTTCATTGTAGCTATCATTGCCTCTTTCATTAGCAGGTTCATAGCAGTTTCGCAAGAATCAACCCCAACCCCGGGTTGCCACCCATGGCTATTGCTGTTACACCCTTTCAGGGTTCAGGAACACCTGGCAGGTTTTCCTGCACTCTGACCTGTCCTTTCTCATGAGGCGTGTTTTAAGCTCTTCTGCGGGCATATTGCACAATTGAAGCTCACTTGTGTGCCTGCCTTCTTCTATTCACCAGAAGCCATTCGTTTGCTTTATAAGCTACCAACCCGAATGCACTTACTGCTCTTATCGAACCGTTCCCTAACCCTTTCGAACTATTCGGAACCATTCGAAACCATTCCCTAATTCACTTACAATGAACTTGTAACGGTGCTTGCAGCTCTACGAATTTAAGCCCGGCGAATAAAAAACCATATGGTTAGCCAAAAATCCCGGCCAGGCTGAAAACCCTCAGCACCCGCAACAACATGAACTACTCAACATGTTCAGCAACCTCATCCTATCTCAGTTACCCCCGGCAACCCACCTCTGAAATCAATGGCATCCTGTAGCATCATTAGGAGAAAATTCTTTTATCTTTGGGTAGTATATTTTATAATCTGATGCAGGAATTAATAATTGGCATATTAGGTGGTGTAATAACCGAACTTGGGTTCAGGGTTGCCGATTATTTTCAAAAAAAAAATCCATATATAGTTCAACTTGGACAAAAGGTGAAACATTTCGCTTTTCTGAACGCCTGAAAAGACTTGGCAACAATCTTCAACTGTTCAACTTTGCCGTAAGTCGAAATTTTTATTGAAAGAGTAAGTCCTGAACCTAAAGGGTTCACTTAAGAAAATTTGAATACAATTTGATAACATTAACCATCCAAAAATTCACTATAAAATTAAATCATAGAAGAACTTTAAACTTTACCCAACCAATGGATAAATATCACAATGAACTTGCATCTGCCATCCTGCAAAACGAGGTATTTGCCTATGCGTATGACAAGGAGAAACGTTATGAGTCACTTGAAAACCTGTTATTTGTGCTGAGGAAAGCGAAAACCGGCTCATACAATAAATATGAACTTGTTATTGCAATGGACCGCTTTGCCCGCATATATGAGCTATTCCGGCCAAACAGTATTACACATGAAAATCATTATTTTGGCACTGTTGCGATGATGGATAGCATTTATGGTTTGATGTACGGATTAATGAGAATCCCTCCGCTCCATCGCTTTTCGAAAGTGGACGGATATTATTATCATGAACCGGGTGGGTTATTTTCTGAAGAAACGATATGGGATGGATTAATAGCGGATCTGAACCATGTAAAAGATGCCGTTATCAAAACCATCAATCAGAAAGCCGTGGAAGCATACGTTGAAACAGGCCTGTTAATTCCACAGGTAATAGAACATTACATCAGGAATTTCATCAAATATTATAATCCTGAAATAACAGATGACCAGATCGAATTTATTTCTGCCGGAATCATAAAAATAAATAACGAGGTAATAGAAATCAAGGATGTATATGATTTCTCTATGTTATTAATAGGCCAGCAGAAGAACATTTAAAATAAGGGATTCCAAAAATTACCCTTCCCCTTCTTTTCTTTACCTTTCCCCTTCTCTTTAATAAAAAAACCTGCCAGACATCCTGTGCTAAATTCCTTCCAGACGTCATTTAAATGGCTTCTGCGGAACTTTCTTCTGCCAGTTGAACACTTATGGGGGAACACATTAAAACCGGTCCCCGGGCAATATTTATAGTAAGCCAGAACGTGGCTGGCAGCTAGGCAGGAAGCTAGTAGCTAGTGGCTTATTGTACAACAAAATATCAATTTTCCGGAAGTCCCGCCCCTCTCATTTTGCCTGCCTGCCGTCAGGCAGGGAGAAAGGCAATCCAGCTTCAGCCGGATGGGGTGAGGACACCGCAACCATTAAACGCACTGCCACCGATCCACTTGCAGCTGGAGACTAAGGCTTGAAGCTTTTCTGGCTGCCACCCACCGTCCCGATAGCTATCGGGATTCGCGCAATTCGTCTTAATTCGTGTAATTTCTATTCATATAATTTAATTATCTTTACAAATATGGAATTGGATTCCAATATTGTAAAGAAAAATGATAAAACGTGAGGCTGAACAGGAATTAAAAGCACTGGCTGCGCAGTTTAAAGCTGTTGCAGTCACAGGTCCCAGGCAGTCGGGCAAAACTACCCTTGTCAGGGCAACTTTTCCTGATAAACCCTATGCAAATCTCGAAAACCCCGATACCAGGCAGTTTGCAATGGAAGATCCCAGGGGATTTTTATCCAATTATCCCAATGGAGCCATACTCGATGAAGTACAACGCGCACCTGAACTGTTTTCATATCTCCAGCAGGTATTGGATGACAGTCAACAGAACGGACACTTTATTTTAACCGGGTCAAACAATTTTCTGCTTCATGAAAATATCTCCCAAAGCCTTGCCGGAAGGGTTGCCTACCTCTTCCTGCTGCCGTTGACACTCTCCGAAATCAATGCCTCCGGACATCCGGCCGACAAGCTTTTATTATCCGGCGGATATCCTGCCATCTGGAAACAGGACCTTCATCCCGGAAAATATTATTCCAACTATATCCGTACCTTTGTGGAGCGCGATGTCCGCCTTTTAAAAAACATTGCCGACCTTTATACATTCGAACGTTTTCTCCGTTTGTGTGCAGGCCGCACCGGACAGCTGCTTAACATGAGCAGTCTGGCTTCCGAAACCGGTGTGGATGTAAAAACAATCAGTTCATGGATTGGAGTGCTGGAAGCAAGTTTCATTGCATTCCGCCTGCAGCCGTATCATGAAAATTTCAATAAACGGATTGTAAGAATGCCCAAACTTTACTTCTATGATACAGGCCTTGCCACCGCCCTGATGGGAGTGGAAAACATGGCCCAGATCAATATCCACCCGTTCAGGGGAAGCCTTTTTGAAAACCTTGTCATCATTGACTTTCTTAAAAGATTGTACAACAAAGGAAAATCAAACAACTTGTTCTTCTGGCGGGATAACACCGGAAACGAAATCGATTTGCTGATCCGTCAGCAAAATTCCCATATACCGGTTGAAATAAAATCAGGGCAGACGATTACCGGAGAGTTTTTCAAAGGTATCAGCTACTGGCACAAACTAACACAGCATTCCGGTGGTTATGTGGTATATGGTGGTGATATGGTCCAAAAAAGAAGCAACTCCGTCACAGTGGTCCCCCTGCATCAGCTAAATCTGATAAAGGTGGAATAACTGCTCCCTGCTCTTCTCTAACCCAAATTAAAACATTCAATAGCATTTAATATTACGGTGCTATGCACCTTCGGTTCCTGTCTCTTTCCTCTCATTGCTACAAAGATTTCGCTGCTCTGCAGCTGAGCCCCCGGGATGGTTGTCCGTACCAAACTTGCCCCAGTACAACATAAACCACATGAACTTCCCGCGCAGGGAGCAAAAAGCAGGGGGCTAAGGGCTATCAACACCTGCACCAGATCCAGCACCTCCTGCATTGCCGTTGGCTTCAGCCAACGGTCACCGGGCTCATCATACAGCGGGGCTTTAGCCCCATTTTCCCGCTTTTAAAAGGTGTGACAGTAAAAAAAATGTGGCTAAAGCTTTCCAGGGGCAACTATTGACCGGGTGACTTTCCTGAACAACGATGGTACGGTCAATGGAATAATGCATTTCATTGCAGTAATAGTCACCCGGTCAATTTCAAAAACCTCCGTTTAATTGCCCAACATTCATCATATTGTACAACAAAACACCATATTTTCCGCAAACCCCGCCCCTCTCTATATGCCTGCCTGCCGTCAGGCAGGGAGAGGGGCAATCCGGCGCCAGCCGGATGGGGTGAGGGCGCCGAAGTCATTCAACACACTGCTGCCGTTCCACTTGAAGCTTGAGACTAAAGGCTTGAAGCTTTTCTGGCATCCGCCCCCCGTCCCGATAGCTATCGGGATTCGCGCAATTCGTCCAAATTCGTGTAATATTTCATTCAACACACCACCTTTGCGCTCTGCTCCCTGCCCTCTGCTCTTTGCTCTTCGAAAAGGATTATTAACTTTGCACGCTTCTAACATGAAACGGGCATGTAAAACAAATTACATGCAGATTTCATACTTGAGCTGGTGGCTCCAGTCCACCTGCTCAGTAACAAACATTTTTAATGGTATGAACAAAGGCATTTACATCACAAATACCGAAAGAAGAACCGGAAGATCGCTCGTATCTCTTGGAATCATGCAGCTAATCCTTTCCAAGGTAAGCAAGGTCGGCTATTTCCGGCCAATAATAAGCGATTATCCGGCCGGAAAGCACGATAACCTCATCGAGACTATGCTCTCCTATTTCAATCTCGACATGGAATACAAGGAAGCCTATGGATTCACCATGTCGCAGGTTATTAAATACAAAAACCGCGGACAGGAAGCCCGGCTCATTGAAAAAATCATAGAGCAGTACAAGGCAATTGAAAAAAAGTGCGACGTGGTGCTGGTTGACGGCTCCGATTTCGAAGGGAAGGGGGTGGAAATTGAATTTGACCTGAATGTGGAGATTGCCAGAAACCTTTCGCTGCCAACCATACTTGTTAGTTCTGCAAAGGATAAGGAAATCAAAGATGCTGTTTCAAACCTGGGCCTTGCTGTAAAAGCCTATTCCGACAAGGACGTTATCGTTCAGGCGGTATTTATGAACAGGGTTCCTGAAGAGCACATGCAGACAATGAAAAATGAGCTGCAACTGGTCATTCCGCGAAATACGGTGATTGAGATCATCCCGGAAGTGAAAAAACTGGCCAGCCCTACCGTCAGGGAAATCTATGAAGAAATCGGCGGGGAAATACTGCTGGGGGAATCGTTGCTCAATAACCGGGTGGATTCTATTGGCGTAGGTGCCATGCAGCTCCCGAATTTCCTTGACCGCCTGACCGATAACAGCCTGGTTATTACGCCCGGCGACCGTGCTGATATTATCCTTGGGGCGCTTCAGGTAAATATGTCAACGAATTATCCGTCAATAGCGGGCATTATACTTACCGGAGGAATCCCGGTTGAAAAACCGGTGATGAAACTCATTGAAGGGTTGCCCGGCATTGTCCCCATGATCCTGGTTGAAGATGCCACCTACCTTGCCGCCCGGAAAATTATGGATGTGTATCCGAAAATAAGGCCTGCATTTACGAAAAAAATAGAATTAAGCATATCTGCATTTGATAAATATACCGACCCTGCCTTTCTGATCAAAAAGTTCCGCAGGTTTAAAACCAGTGTGGTAACCCCGCATATGTTTCAGTACAGCCTGGTCTCAAAGGCAAAAGCCAGCAAAAAACATATTGTTTTACCGGAAGGCACCGATCAGAGGATCCTTCAGGCTGCCGCAAGCCTGGTCGACCAGAATGTGGTTGACATCACCCTGCTCGGAAAGAAAGAGGAGATTCATGCAGTGGCTGCCAAGTCAGGAATTTTGCTGAACGGAAACCTGAAAATCATAGATCCGGCCGAATCTGAACTCTACGAGGATTTCTGGAAAACATATTACGAACTGCGGAAACATAAAAACATCCACGAAGAAATGGCCCGTGATGCCCTTGCCGATGTTTCGTATTTCGGGACAATGATGGTTTACAAGGGACTGGCCGACGGAATGGTATCAGGTGCAGCCCACACAACGGCCCACACCATTATCCCGGCACTCCAGTTCATAAAAACCCGCCCCGGCGTTTCAACCGTGTCATCCTGCTTTTTTATGTGCCTCGATGACCATGTTTCTGTGTTTGCCGACTGTGCAGTGGTTGTAAATCCCAATGCAGATCAGCTTGCTGAAATTGCAATTTCTTCGGCCGACTCGGCCAAAGCTTTTGGAATTGAACCCAAAGTAGCCCTGTTGTCATACTCCTCGGGAACATCAGGCAGCGGCATAGAAGTGGACAAAGTGCGCGAAGCCACCCAAAAGGCAAAAGCCATGCGTCCCGGTTTGAAAATCGAAGGGCCGATCCAGTACGATGCAGCCGTTGACCCGGGTGTCGCACGGAGCAAAATGCCCCATTCTGAAGTGGCAGGCAGGGCCAGTGTACTCATTTTTCCTGATCTGAATACGGGGAACAATACATATAAGGCTGTCCAGCGCGAAACCGGGGCACTGGCCATAGGGCCCATGCTGCAGGGATTGAACAAACCGGTAAACGACTTGAGCCGGGGCTGCACGGTGGAAGATATTTTCAATACGGTCGTACTGACAGCCATTCAGGCCCAGGAAGGGATTTAAAGTTCAGGTTAAAAAAAAATTAAAAATTCAGGATGAACATATTGGTAGTGAATGCAGGAAGTTCGTCAATCAAATACCAGTTGATTGACATGGTCACAGAAAATCCGCTTGCCGTCGGGATTGTAGAACGGATCGGACTGAAAACCGGTATCGTCAGGCACAAGGCATTTGTTGACGGGAATGAGCGTAAAACACGGGAAGAACTTCCCATTCCTGATCATACTGCAGGATTAAAACGGGTGGCTGAACTGCTTACCAGCGAGGAGTACGGTGTCATATCCGACCCGTCGGAAATACAGGCTGTGGGCCACCGGCTGGTGCACGGCGGCGAACTGTTTACCCGGACAGTTGAAATAACAGGCGAGGTAAAGGCAAAGGTGAAAGAGTTGTTTCCCCTGGCACCCCTGCACAATCCGGCGAATTTAACCGGTGTTGAGGTGGCCGGGGAAGTGTTTCCCCAGGCAAGGCAGATTGGGGTCTTTGATACCGCATTTCATCAGACCATGCCCGAAATTGCATACCGTTACGCAATTCCTGAAAGTTTATACAGGGAATTCGGGCTGCGCAAATACGGATTTCATGGGACCTCGCATAAATATGTTTCTGAAAAAGCTGCCCGGTACCTGGGGAAAAAGGATTCAAAAATCATAACGATACACCTGGGAAACGGCGCATCGATGGCTGCTGTAAAAAACGGTGCGTGCGTGGATACTTCAATGGGAATAGGGCCATTGAACGGACTGATCATGGGAACCCGTTCGGGGAGTGTCGATCCTTCCATTATTTTTTACCTGGCGGAACAAAAGGGTTACCCGGTTGAAGAGGTGAGCGCCCTGCTCAACAAAAAAAGCGGCATGTTGGGACTGACCGGACACAGCGATATGCGCGATGTTGAGGAACTTTATTACAAAGGCGACCAGAAGGCAATACTTGCCTATGAAATGTATGCCTACCGGATCAAACAGTTCATCGGGAACTACACGGCTGCAATGAACGGACTGGATGCCATTGTTTTTACCGCAGGAATCGGTGAAAACGACACTCTTGTCAGGAAGCTGGTCTGTAATGACATGGAATATTTCGGAATCAACCTGGATCCCGAAAAGAACAGCATCAGGAGCCATGACATCAGGGAGATAAATGCTGACGGCGGAAAAACAAAGATCCTGGTAATCCCCACCAACGAAGAACTTGAAATTGCCCGCCAGACGTTTGAACTGGTTAATAGAGCAGAGGGCAAGGCGCATGGAGCATAGGGCATAGGGCATAGGGCATAGGGCACAGAGCACAGGGCACAGGGCACAGGGCTATGACTTGTCCTGAAATAAGTTTACAGAAGAGATAAACAGATTTCAGGATTATGAAAAAGAAAGTAAATCATTACACGGACGAGTTCAAGTTAAAAGTTGTACAGGAGTATATTGAAACTGGCGTTAG